>CAWUIU010000343.1:0-4114 GCA_963922285.1 uncultured Oligoflexia bacterium
TCCGACCCCCAAAATGGAGTCGATAGAGAGACATACTTATCCACTCTTTTTAACAAATTCCTGTTAAAGCCTTCTGCGCCAACAAATGCGTGATACATCCAAGACATGCCAACTAAGCCACCTTGAGAATGCATAACAAATGAAATATCTTTTTCACCTGACGAGGGAATTCCCTCAATCATCGTATTTAACTGCTGTGCAAAATCGATGACCTTGGCGTTACTATCTTTCGTTTTATACTCATAATTATGATATTTCACACAATCTAAACTCTTCTCAAGAGCTGGTCCCATCTTACCAAAGGCCCTAGCGGAACCACCAATACCATGAATAAGAATAATGTTTTTAACTTGTTCACATTCAGCAAAAATTATTTGTGAGATAAGGATCAATGACAAAAATGTGATTTTTTTCATGTGCCATATATAACACAAAACAACGCGATACATTAAGGGCTTGAAGAATTTACTACATCTAAGTATCTAATTTCTCATGCGTGTTCGATAACGAATAATAACTGATGGCCTTAAATGAAGATTTCCCCGACGATAATCAATGAGTTTTAATTTCATAAGTGCCTTAAGAGCATATGAGAGGTCATTACCTTCTAGCTTATAATCAAGGTATCTTGGATATACATTTTTGAGCTCTTTTATAAGATCTTTTTCACTTTTTCTAAATTTTCCAAGATCTCTAATATGAAAGAGAAGAAAACATTCACTAGGATCGATCTCGACCCCAAGTTCATCAAGTATAGTACTTAGTGCATGAACACCTGCTAGGTATTTCTTATCTTTTCCAAATTCATTGATAAAGCTTGGAAACCCTTTAAAAAATGTATCGAGCTTAAAAACAATATTTGGGTGTTCTGCATAAGTTGAAGTTGAACTATCATTGCTGACATGAATAGATTTACGAAGCAAAACTTCAAAGTTTTGCTTCTTTTTAAATTCAATCTTCTCAATAATGTTTTCGTATGTTTCTTGCATATTATTCGTATTTTAAAACACTAAAATTAGTTTCACATGTCTTTATATAATTTCTTCTTCCTATTTTCGATCCAGGTGTCGTTCGATAAGTTCCATCCCACTCACGATTACAAACTTCTTCCTTCTTAAAATAAGCGTCGCCTTTTTTAACGAAGTTTATGTCATTAGCCAAGTCATCAATGGTCTTATATTTCAATTGACCTTTTTTCTTCTCTGCAACATAGTAAACAAGCTCGACTGGTGAGTCTTCAAATAAAGCAAGTGAAGCCACGTTATCAGGTGAAATTGTTGTTCTTCCTACATAAGACTCAGTTGGCCAGTCGATATCACCAAAAGATTGATATAGAAGTTCTGAACAAACTAACTGATCAGTAGTCTCGACATCAAAGTTAAAGTCATAAGTTTTCCCCATTTGCGAAAGTGCTACATCGTAAACATCCTCTATTGTCTCTTGAGTAAAATAGTCCTGTTTAAGTCTTAAAATGGCGAACTCATCCACATTCATAAATTCTTCAAGACTTTTTAAATGTGTTCCTTTTCGATCAGTCTCAATAATCGACATTCCGTTTTCAATCTCTGCATGATACTTGACAATAGAAGGGTGAAGCCACATCCCCATATCAATCAACTGTTCTTTAGTTCCTAACCAAATCGCATTATGACCAAAATGACCTGGGATAAAAGTGTCTGTAGCCGCGAAGTAAGTTTTCTCAGTAATAATATCAAGAGGCTGAAGCTCATTGTAAATTTCTTTTAAAATCTCTGGACGCTCTAAAAGCCAACCCTTTCGCCATCGAATAGCACCTACACCATTGCCAAAGACTCCTGAAAGTTGATGAACCACTTCGTCTTTAAGGTCAGTAAAAATGTCTCGAGTTTCACGTCGAAAATATTTATTTCTTAGCTTAAAGAGCTCTTGATAGTTTTTTATTAATGGCAGCGCCGGATGACTCTTGACTTGATTTACAAAAGCTTGAGTGTAAGAACTTTTGTCGGCCCTATAAGAATTTGCAAATTCGTTATACTTATCAATAACATTATAGATATTCTTTCGTCCAAGTAACTTGTTGAAAGATTTATTTACTTGTTGCTTTTTTATATTATAAGATCGATCTGCATCGTTAACTAGGCGTCTGAACTTTTTGTTCTTATATGGTGAACTATAAGCTTTATCAAAAAGCTCGATTCTATCTAGAGCCGCGACTAAGCTTGTTTCAAGTATTTCTTCTTGTTGATAACGATAGATCGTCTTTTGCAGTTTTAGATAATTACTAACAAGCATGTGAAGCTTTGTTAGTTGAGTGCCTCTAAGTGGTTTATCGCTTTTAATTGTCGTCAAAACATCTTGATTTTCTTCGGCAAGAATCTCAGCAAGATCTTCTTTTAATACCCTGATTTGGTTGAAATTTTCGGTCGAAATTGGAGCATCAACAAAGCTTGTGATGTTGATAGACAAAGTTTCGAGATCAATTTGATTAGCGTGTACAGATAGAATTGCAGCACTGGCAAGTGCTACTCTAGCTTTATAGTTCATTTAGTATCCCCCTCGGATGAGCACTTGGTACCAGTCTTATAAATTTTAAGCAAGAGATTCTGTAAATTGTACATTGCGCAAAGCCTCTACAGACTTGTAAATATGTATAGTTTCGACGATTATAAGCCCATGAGAGACTACAAGAATCAATTTGCTGAACTAAAAAACATAATTTCTTACCCTGAACCAACAAGTGATGAAATATCAAAAGTTGAAGAACTTCTGGGACGTACGCCAGATGGGTTAAAGAGAATAAAAAGCATTAACAACAGAATTATCACAGTTCTAAGTGACACTATCGTTAGAACAAAACCATTTCCGACACTCTTTTGGTTAGTTGATAAAGAAGTTTCAAAAGAGATTTCTAGAATTGAAGCTACAGGTTATGTAAAGGAGCTTGAAAGTTCGACAGAGATTCAAGAGATGGTTAGTGTTGATAATTTAAATTATTCAAAACTACGTCAATATTTTCATGAATTGAATCATGAGTCTCTATCAGAAGATGATCAATTTTATCCTAGTATTTATACTTCAGGAGCAGGTGGATTAGGTGACCACTCTCGTGTCAGATGTCTCCATCTGCATATGGCATTTCACTATAGTGTTGGTTCAAATTTAGGAGACTTCCTGATTGAAAAATATCCTCAGCTCGACTTAAAATAGCGAAATGAAAAATATTACTCGTCACATAAAGAATTTAGAGTTTAAGTTAGCCAATAAGCCTCATGACTTAAATTTTAAAAATGATAAGAATTTTCTCTTTGGCTTTGCTAGTGCTGCTGCTCAAATTGAAAATGGATTAGATGACATTTGGTTAGAGCACGCTAAGAATGGCAATATTGCAGGCTTTAATGAAGATGACCCAACAAATATCAGGAATAATTTCTGGAATGAGCCTGAAGGTGAACTTGAGTATGTCTTTGATACTGGTGTTGATCTATTTCGCATGGGTCTTGATTGGGAAAGGATTTGTCCAAATGGCTCAAGCTTTGATCTTGAAGTTATTCAAAAATATAAGAATATCCTCCAGAGTATTAAAGATCGTGGCATTAAAACAATGGTCACTCTCTATCATCACAGTGAGCCGACATGGACTCATCGAAATGGTAGTTGGTCAAACTCTTGGATAGTTGATAAGTTTTGTGCTTATACTGAATTTGTTGCAGAACACTTATCCCCTGTTGTCGATTATTGGAACACATTTAATGAAATTCAAATGTATATCACGCTTACTCAGTTAAGTGATTTTTGGCCACCAGTCTTTAAGAAACCAAGGCCTCTAGGAATTATTAAGCTCGGTCCTTTGAAAGGTGTCTATCATACATCAATGGAGAATGTAGCACTTGCTCATAATCGTAGTTACAATATACTAAAAAACTATAGTCAAGCGCCTATAAGTGTTGCTCATAACCTCGCCTATTACATGGGAGAAGATACTATTGGTGCTTATAGTGCAAAACTTTCGTGGAAGTATTTTAACTTTCTCTTAATTGACCTTACAAAAAAGCACCTCGATTTTCTCGGTATCAATTTTTATGGAAGTGAAGCTTTGCGTGGCCCAAAGCTCGTTCTTAGTGATCACTTTGAATAT
>CAWUIU010000344.1:0-4084 GCA_963922285.1 uncultured Oligoflexia bacterium
AAATTTACAAAATTGTCATATAAATTAGGTAAGACGGATATAAATTTTGGAAGGTCTTCTTTTGCCCAAGGTGCAACGTCTTCAATAACAAAATATGCAATTAGAGGAATTGTAACAATCGCAAGTCCCGTTTTTAACTCCTTAAAAATTAAATCTGCTGTGGCTCTTGAGCCATAGATTTCGAGTAATTCAGAGTAAATTGAGACCAGTTGATATCCATTTCTTTCGTAAGTATCAAAGAGACTTTCTATTTGAGACTTACTAAGGTTAATATTATTAACGTACTTGATTTTGGGAGTGAAAATCATTGTGAAATAAAAGAGACTTTTCATCGTATCTTTTGTGTCTCCCCATATTGATCTTTGATTGATATATTCTTCGCCATTCTTAATGAGATTTAAGTTTTCCATAGCCGAAAATATATCATTAGTTAAAACTTCTTCTTGAAATCTCTTGAATATGATGTCTTGTTTTTTTTGTAAGAATTTCTCTTTAGATAAAGGAATTTCAATAATACTTTTAAAAAACCTTTCTTCATGATTTGCGAGAAGAAAGATTTTTTCGACGATGTCTTTCGTTTTCTTTATTGATCGAGGTTTTTTACTTATTTTTTTTAAGTAATTAGAAAGAGCTTTTCTTCTCGAATCATCGAGAAAAGGATCTTCATTCAATTGGGAAATAATTTTTGATTGCTTTGCCTCAAGATAGAGGTAATTATAGCGAAAGTTTTCTATATCAAAGTACTGAAACAACTCATCACAAGTTATTTGCGAAGTACTAGCAATTGAGCGACTGCCAAGGATCTTATTTTCGAGTGTTGTCGAACAAGATACGATGATAAATATTATTGCAAATACATATATTTTCACATTTACTATATCGGTATTTGCTTCAAATTCTGTAAAGTCCGACTGGTTAGGTTGGAGAAAGCCTCTAGAAAAAGAGGCTTAGACGAATTTAGTGATTATTTTATATATATTAGTCGATTTCGACTGTTTCAAAAATTCCTTGTTCTCCACCTAAAATCAATACTTCATTTAACATATTTGCATATTCTGACATCGTCATTGGAGTTGATAATTCTTGGCTTTCTGAAGAAACAGAAGTTGCAGTTGTTAAAACATTAGCAAGAAACTCCTTTTCGTCTGCATAGTCATCAACAATGTCAGCAGCTACACCAGTAATAATTGAAAAAAGAGTTGTAATTGCTAAGGCCTTCTTATCTTTTCTAAGCTCGTTCATATCGAAAACATGGAAAAGATGATAAAGAAGTCTTCCGACTACGATAGATGCTGTTGTTGCTGTCGAAGCAACGAGAGTTGTTTCAATATTTTCGAGTTCTCTATGTTCTTCTAGGATTTTGTTCTTATATGCTAAAATACCAGCTTGGTTATACTTATAAGTTCCATTTCCAATATTTGTACACTCTACAGGATTATCCAGGTCTAGTTTTTCATTTCTTTGTGACTTATATAAATAAGTTGTTAGATCACAAAGTTTAAAAATTCTATAAGCACCAATTTCTTTAACAACTACAATGCTTTTTTCAGTGTCTATTTCTGTACTATTTCTAACATAGAAAGTTTTGTTGGTAGCTGCGGACGCTATTGAGCTAAGAAGCACGATTGTTGCGATAATTAGATTTTTCATTTTTTCTCCAATTTAGGTTGTTTCGTTTTTTAGTTTTTGCTTGTAAATAGTGTAATTGGAGACTTGGAGTTATTGGCTATTTAGAGTAACTTTTACTTAGGTGTATACATCATAGGCAGATAAGCTCACTCTGTTCTGCTGGAATTTTGGCTATTACAAAAAAACTGGTCCATAAGGATTACTTACCATGAAAATAATGTGATAACAGGATGTTATTCGACTTTAAAAAAATCAAGATTGAGGCACATCAGTGTATCTGGCTTCTCATTGCCAATTTCGTCAGAAAGTTCTTGAAAGACTTTGATAAACTTTTCTTCATATTTTTTAGCTAAATTCTTAGATATACACATTGGAGCAGCATAATGAAGTGATTCATTATCGCTAAACTTTTCAAATGCCTTGAGTCGCCAGTTCTTACGGTGAGTGACTTTTAAAGGAGAGTCTTGATCTAAGAAGGTTGTCCCTTTTCCTAGTTTCAGTCTGCCGTCTTCAATACGGACGAGATCATATTGTTTTAAAAAAATTAAAATTTCACGTATTTCGTTTAAGGGTAGGTTAAGAACATTTTCAATATCAAACTCTGTCTTTACTTGCTTTAGGCCACAAGTCAATCTAATTGCACTATATCGCCAGTCTGAATAAAAGACTTGTTTTGCATTGTCATCAAACTCATTAACTTCTTTTAGGTGCTTCTTGATATCTAAGGCCTTAAGTTTTAATGACTTTATCTTTTCTTCATAATGGGATTTAAGTTGATAATGCACGGCTCTCTCATAGGAGATTAATAATAAAAAGAAGTCTGTTTCAAGGGGAGAATAACCATAGAACTTACTTATCAAAAGTCCTTGGTCGACAGTTAAGTCTTTGTTTCCATTGAATATTTGAGAGATCACAACTGGGCCCGTACCAAGGTATTCTCCAAGTAACTTAAATTGGCCTCTCCCTTTTTTTGGTAAACTGTGAATAAATTCTTTGAAATATCTCTTGTAATTATCGTATTCAAAAATATTCATCACTTACCTTTATTTAGTTAACTAATTAGTTAATAAACTAGTTAATAATTAATGTAAATTATATTGATAAATTTTTCATGAAATTCTATCTTCCCTTCATAGCTCAATGTGGGGCGTGATAAGGAGTAGGAAGTGAAAAGTTTAGTTGTAATTATTGGTTTAATTTGTGTCTTACCAAACGTTGAGGCATCAGATTTTGGCGTCAATTTAGAAGAAAAAGGCATGATGTTAGTTGATGACCTTGTTGATATGGGTGCTAAGTATGTTCAGTGTGAAAATCAGTTACCTAAATGCATTATAAAGAGTGCTAGTTATATTGGTATTCAATACGAAGGGCAGACACTAGATGAGGTTAGCGACATTAGAGTGGCGAATTCGTTTAAAGCTGTTATTGAATTAAAAGAACAGAAAATTTGTAGATAAGGGGGAGTGAAATGAAAAATATCGTTAGTTTTATTATTGCTACTTTTATCTTACTTGGTTCGAATGTTTTTGCTGATGTTGAAACGAGAAATATTGAAGCAAAGCCTTCATTAACTTATGAACAAGTAATTGAAGTACATGAAACACTTTTATTTTTGGCACTAACTTCTGTTGAGAAAATTAAGTGGTCGTTAGAAGATAACAATTTCGAAGATCTTTATAGGTTAGTTGTTGAAGCAAGTATTCGTATCGAATCTTTAATGTTTTTAGAAATATCAAGCGATGATCTCTTTTATGAATATAATAGCTTTTATACTTTTAGAAAGTCAGCACAGTTGTTAGTTCTTGAGTTTAAAATGAGTGATTTCTTAGATGGTATTTTAAATATAAATGATTTTGAAAAAGAATTTTTAGAAACTTATAAAAATATAAAAAGTCTTGTTAATAATGTTTAAGTGATATCGGCGGTGATTCTAGTAATCACCGTCATATCGGAGAAAAAGATGAAATTAGTTTTGTTATTGTTAGTTTTAGCTATGAACCCTTCCTTTGCTAAAGATGAAGGAGGCGCTCTTGATGGTGGAACAGATACCATATATCCAACGATGGAAGATGTTGAAACTTCTTTTGAGATTGTTTTAAAGAAGTTGATAAGTAAAAAAGAGGATACTCATATTTATCATGGAGTAGCAGATAGGCTTATGGGAGACGGGCGTTTTGAAGAAAGTACTTTCTTTAGTGATGCACTTTATCCCGAGATACCTTTTGAAAAAGAATTCTCTCGTCTCGAAGATGAGATAGATAAATTAGATGAGAATTATCCGGAATGCTTTGGTGAAGAACATGAAGTTAATTGCGATTTTTATTATGATGAATATTCGAGACTAGATTCAGAGTATAAAGCTTATTTAAATGAGTCTGATCGACTAATGGATGAATCTAATTCTGGCACATTCTTTAAGAGAGAGCTATTTGTATTAAAGAAGGACGAAAATTGC
>CAWUIU010000345.1:0-4010 GCA_963922285.1 uncultured Oligoflexia bacterium
TCAGGACAGAGAATTACGCGAGCTGCGGACGATGCTGCTGGTTTAGCAATTAGTGAAAACTTAAAAGCACAAATCAGAGGTATGAGACAAGCGAAGCGAAACGCAAATGATGCGATTTCTCTAATACAAACTGCAGAAGGTGGATTAAGTGAAATATCAAACCTCATCATTAGACTACGAGAACTATCAGTGCAATCTGCCAACGATACTCTCGGAGACTCTGAAAGAAGGTTTTCTGACATTGAGTTTCAGAACCTTAAAGAGGAAATTGATAGGATCTCAAGATCTGCTGAGTTCAATGGCATTAAGCTACTTGATGGAACAGGGGGAAGACTTGAGTTCCAAGTTGGAACAAAGAATGACCCAATTCTTGATAGGCTTACTTATGATGCCACTGGATCAGATGCAACTTTGGCTTCGCTGGGCCTATCAGCGGAAACGATCTCTTCTAAAGAAGGGGCGCAATTGTCACTCAAAAAACTGGACGATGCACTTGTGCAGGTCAATGGCGTGAGAGCTAATATGGGTGCGTTGCAAAACAGACTTACATCAACAGTGAATAACCTAGGTGTAAGTGATGAGAACTTAAGTGCAGCAAATTCTCGAATTAGAGATGTGGATATCGCAGCTGAGTCAGCAGATCTGACGAAGAACAATATCCTCGCACAAGCTGGTACTTCGGTATTGTCTCAGGCAAACCAAGCACCAAATGTAGCACTGTCGCTCATCCAAGGATAAACTATACTTTTGGTGACTACTGGCCAGAATTAGTCGTAGTCACCTTCCTCTCTTTTTCTAAAGGACAGGATCAAATATGTTCTTTTTGTCTATAAGTGTATGAGTGATTAAAAATAGTATTTATTATAAAAATGATTTGTCCTGGTAATGTCTTTTTGGGCATATAGACCTCTTTTTTTACTTATATACTTTGTTGAGGCAAGTTTAATACCTCGTCTGCAACATAATTTCCCGATTTATCTTTTTAAGTTCCTGAAATAACATAGTTATATGAGTGAGCAACCGGGTGATGTTTTAAGACGCAAAACTATATTAATTTTTGGAATATCTTCTTTTGTTGGAAGTAGTTTGGCTGAGTTTTTCTCTAGAGATTACCGAGTGGTAGGGACTTACTTTAAAAATCCTGTTAATATCCCTGGTGTTCTTGCCATACCTTGTGATGTCTTGGCAAAAGAAGAGGTGCAGTTAGTTCTTTTTACGACAAGGCCAGATATAACAATTTACTGTGTTGGAATGTCTTCGATTGTTGATTGTGCAATTGAAGAGGAGTTGGCAGATGCACTAAATACTAGTGGTCTATTTAATGTTACTGAATATTGCCAACGATATAAATCACAGATTATTTGTATTTCATCTAATTTTGTATTTGCTGGCGAAGATAGACAGTATCTTGAAATGGACATTCCTGATCCAAATACTATTTATGGAAAGACCCAAGCTTCTGCAGAGTTTTATATTCAAAAATCATCTCTAAATTACTTAGTTTTCAGAGTATGTCGACTTTATGGTCGTGGGATTTTGGGGACACGTGAGAATTGGTTTGAAAAATTTCAAAAATATATAAATCTTAGAAAGAATATAGAAATTGATGATTATGTCCATACTGGTTTTCTCGATGTTTATTATCTTGGACTGATTATTAAAATGGCTATCGATAAGAATATTCAAAATAGATTATTCCAAATTAGTTCAAGTGATAAGATGACCTTTTATGAATTTATAAAAACTTATTCAGAAGTTTTTGGTGAAAGTGACCACAACGTTGTTAGAGCAAGATGGCCTTACCCTGTTATGGCATCTGCTCACACAGGTAATGCTCCTGTTGATAATAAGCTACACTTTAAGCTCGATGTCTCCAATGTAGAGGGGTTTATGCGAATAAAGCTTCCTACAATAGAAGAATCTTTAGAGTTTACCTTTAGAAGGTATAAAGGAGTAAAAAAGAGTGGAACAAAGCTCAATAGTGGTGATGGGATTACATTCATTTAATGAGAATTTCTATCCTACTCATATTTTTTATTTATTTTTCTTCTTGTAGTAATTTTGAAAAAATACCTTTAGAAAGTTTAGACATTATTGTAAGTAAAGAACAGGTAGATAAAGAAGATAAACTTCTTATTGATATTTCAAATGTTCTTTCTGAAAAAACGACTTCTTGTGATACAATAAAGGAGATAAAAGAATCAAAATTCAGATTTGCTAGATTACTTGTTGAGTCAAAGTTTTATAAGTACTGCTCCGACGAAGACTTCTCTTTGGAGAGTCTAAGCGGCTTTTCGCGGTGGCGAAGGAATGTCATCCTTAATGATATTAAAGACTCTTTATTCATCAGCAAGCAGGTTAGAGGTCATACATATCTTGAGCTCGGAGAAAATGAAAGAAACAATACTCTTAAAGAGCAATACCTTGTCAAGGCTCACGAGTTATTGAGTAGTGATAGTTCTGAAAAAATACTAACGCAAAACTTTCCTCGATATAATAAGAAGATTGATCAAACTAATCTTTATGAGGTCGCACGAGACTTTGAGGCTAATCGAGAATTTAGAAAGGCCAGGAGTATTTATCGCAAAATTATTAATTCTAAATCTTTCGACTTTCAATTAAAGGTTAAATCTTGGGATAGAGTTCGATTGAGTTATAAAATACAGAGAGATCGAAATACATACTTATCTAAAACTAAGAAAATGATCCAGTGGATTAAGAAGCGTCAGCCAATCTCTGATGAGTATTTTGATTATTCAATTAAGTTTGCACGTATATTGTGGACGATGGGGGATCTGACGAAAGCATATGAAGTACTAGAGTCTCTTAAAAAAAATAAAGAAGCTATGAGTAATGAGAGAAGAGTGAACTCATTATATTATATGGCTGGAATTCAAGAAGAACTTGGACAACGAAATCTTTCGCTCTCGTTATATGAAGAAGCCTTTAATGAGCAAGATCAATTTCAAAAGTTGAATGAAGATATCGTTTGGAAAATATCTTGGTTGAACTACAGGTCTTCAAACTTTTTAACTGCTATTAAGTGGTTTGAAAGTTTTTTAGAAGAGGTAGACGATAACTGGAAATTTAAGTATTGGTTAGCAAAATCTTATAAGAGTATTAGAAATATAGAAAAAGCAAAGAAGATTTTTACAGAAATATATGAAATGGATAATTATGGATTCTACGGGCAAATATCTTCTAAAGAAATAGAGAAGAATTTAGAAGGAATTAAAGCAAATGCGAATTTGATGCTTTCTGGAGATAAACTATTAGATTGGATGACATACTTTGGTCAAGTTAATATGGCGAGAGAGTATATATTCGATGTTGATTTAGAAGATAAGCTAAAAGCTTTTTATCTAGCGAACGTTTATGATCAGATGATCTTTCATTTTTTCAGAAATAAAAAACTCGATAAAGATGATATTTTAGAAAAAAATATTCAATTTGTTTTTCCTCAAGCTTTTAGGAAAAAGTTTATAAGTAACAATAAGTCAAAGAGAGTACCTGTTGAATTGTTAATGTCTATTGCGAGACAAGAGTCTGCCTTTAATCCTTTTGCTAGAAGTCACGCAGATGCTTTTGGATTATTACAAATTATACCTGCTCAAGGAAAGAGATTAGCAAGCAAGTATAACTTTGAGTATGACTCGGCTGAGTCACTTTTTAATATTGATGTGAATATAGCAATGGCTAGTATGTTACTAGAAGAACTGATTGAAAAAGGTAATGGTAATATAATTAATTTCTTAGCTAGTTACAATGCTGGGCCTCTCGTTCTTGAGAGGTGGAGAAGAGAGAACCCTGCTAAGGGTTTAATCTTTGTCGAAGAAATTCCGTATAGTGAGACTCGTAAATATGTAAAGTTAATTATGAGAAATTTTATGATTTATAAGAGAATAAATGCAAAAGGAGCATTTATCTTGCCTGAAGATATTTTCGATCTTTCTCAGTACTAGAGGAAGTGTAAATAATTTTGTGTTTTGACTGATGAATCAACTTCTTAG
>CAWUIU010000346.1:0-4007 GCA_963922285.1 uncultured Oligoflexia bacterium
CGAGGTGAATAATAACATCGAGAAATCTTAGTCTTCTGGACTTTGATGGTAGGTTTATAATCAGCTTATCAAGTTTAAACGATTCTGGAATCATAATATTCTTGGTATCGGCCTTTAGCTCGGCAAGCCCTTGTTCGTTAGTTGGTAGAGGCTTCTTGTAAATCATCTCGGTGTAGACAAAAGTACCCAGTGCCGCTCCGGTAAGCAGTAGTACAAGTAACATGATAACTGTGTCGATGGTTTTATTTCCTGTCATCATTATTATTATAGCAAAATTAGCAAGTTAATTAAGCCCTGGAGTTTATGCCTTTATTCTTGAAGAATTTCCTCGGAAACTATCTTTTGAATGACATACTTTTTTTGCAGGCATCTTGGTCTTGTATAACAATTAGAATATGTATCTAATAAAATATTGTTCTTATAAAAGTCGATCGAAAATGGCCTATGATAGTAATAAGTATGAAAAAAGAGCGCAGTACTTTCAACAAAATCTCTTAATGGTCCTGTTGATGAATAGAGATTTACGTAGTTAGTTCTTTCTATTCTTCTGTAGAATTCAAACATTTTATCGACAGAGAAAGATCGATTGGATTTACCATAATAGGAAATAAATTTAATATCATCTAAATATCTCTCATAATTTGAGTTGATAATTCCTTTCTTATTATTCCAACCATCTTTTAATACTTCAAAATTTGCCATTTTACTTTCTTCAAGGTTTAACGGAAAGTATTTCTGGTCCCATGATATGATGAGCGCAATGGATTGAGATAAAATAAAGTGAACTGTATCAAAAACAGAGTTAGTGTGACTTAGATATGTTTCAAAACGCGCCCCTCTAAGGTTAGCTTCGTTAAAAGCTGTTTCCTCTCGCCATTTATACCAATCATTTAATCCTCGAGCATTTAGGTGTTGATCAATAAAAACAACGAAGCGACTTTTATCATTCACTTTACCTTTAGAGTCAAAAATTGGAAGAACAAGGAGAGGAACTCCTAGATCAGACATTAGAACGATCTTATGAGTCTTCCTATTTAGAAAGTCATAGATTGCTTTAGGTAATAATTTTATCGACCTATTAAGGATCGATTTATTTATTGATTTTTTTGTCTTTGCCTTTATTGTTTCAATGCCATTTTCAAGCTTCCAATTATCGAGAAACTTTATGAGAAATTGGCGCTGATTAATTTCAGATAATTCGATAACATTTTCTTGTAAGAGATTGTTTCGATTTTTTTCTTTAAACCAAAAGTCGTCTGAAAGAACTGATCTCTCTTTAATTTGCATAAGAGAGCAACTTGATAAAAGAATGAAGATTAAAATCCTTTTTAACATCTTCCACACTTATAAAAAAGACCAGATGATCTGGCCTTAAAAAATTAGATCTTTAATTCAGTGTAAGGGAGATCGAGGTCTTTGGCAACTTGCTCGTATACCAGATCACCTTTGTAAATATTGATACCCTTTTTGAAAGCTTCATCTTTTGTCGCTGACTCTTCAACGCCAAAATTTGCAATAGCACGTGCATGTTTTAATGTAACATTTGTTAGTGCATATGTTGATGTTCTTGCAACAGCACCAGGCATATTTGCAACACAGTAGTGAACAACTCCATCAACTAAGAAAGTTGGCTTTTCATGCGTCGTAGGCTTACATGTTTCAATACATCCACCTTGATCAACAGCAATATCAACGACAACAGATCCATTCTCCATTTTAGAAATCATGTCTCTTGTTACTAACTTTGGAGCCTTAGCACCTGGAACTAGAACTGCTCCAATGACAAGATCAGAGTTGATTACTGAGTCTTCAATATTTTCAATATTTGAAAAGAGTGTTGTAATTCTATTATCAAATAGATCGTCTAGCTCAGCTAGTCTCTTTGTTGACAAGTCAATTGCTGTAACATCAGCACCCATTCCCATGGCCATCTTAATAGAGTTTGTACCTGCAACTCCACATCCAATAACAGTAACCTTTGCTCTTCTTGTACCTGGAACACCACCAAGAAGAACACCTTTTCCACCATGATCAATTTGTAAATAGGCCGCACCGATTTGTGTCGCCATTCTACCAGCAACCTCTGACATTGGAGTTAGTAGAGGAAGCGAACCATCTTCAGGTTGAATTGTTTCATAAGCAATACAAGTTGCACCAGAATCCATGAGTCCTTTTGTTAACTCTGTATCAGCTGCTAAGTGTAGGTATGTATATAGAATATGATGAGGTCTTAAAAGAGCGATTTCTCTTGGCTGAGGCTCTTTAACTTTAATGATCATTTCAGCAGTTTCAAAAACATCTTCAAGAGAATCAAGCATTGTTGCACCAGCTTGGATATACATCTCGTCAGAAATTCCAATCCCCATTCCTGCGGACTTTTCTACAAATAATTCATGGCCATCATGTACCAGCTGTCTAACTCCACCTGGAACAAGACCAACTCTGTTTTCGTTATTTTTAATTTCCTTAGGTACACCAATTTTCATAAGGTTCTCCATCATTTAAAAAATTTAATCAGGCAGAGAATATATACTGGAGTGTTGATTCTGGAAAGTTAAAAGCTAATAATTTGACCATCATAACCAGCTGCGACATGAGGGCCTAACTGCTCTATAAGCTTATCGTTGAGCTCATTGTGCTCAAGCTGATGACCCATGTGGACAAGAATGGCCTTCTTAGGGTTAATTCTTTTGATGTAGTCGATTGTTTTATCAAGTGTGAGGTGAGTCGAGTGTTGACCTTCTTTGACGCAGTCGATTATTAAGAGCTCAAGATTAATATTTCTAAGCTTTTCTACAACGTCCTCAGGGATTTCATTACAGTCAACTGCAATGGCGACTTTATCAAATTGCAACATTAGAGTATTTATATAGCCATGTGGAAGTTCAAGAAATCGAAAGTTTACTTCTTCAATATTGTGAACACTAAAGTTTGTCTCTACCTTTTCAAGATGTAGTTTTGGAATACCCCCACCTAGGACTGGTCTGTTTTTGTTGTAGTAAGTTTTATCAAAAATATAGCCAAATCTAGTCGTTAAATCATTAATACTTTGTTCATTTGTATAAATCGGTATCGATTTCTTTGGAGGACCAAAGCAAAGTGGCCTAAGATCATCAATTCCATGAACATGATCAGCATGTGTGTGAGTTATAATACAAGAGTCAATTCTATCAATTTTATTGGTGAGTAGCTGGCTTCTTAAGTCAGGAGTCGTATCAATAAGAATATTTTTATCTTCTTGTGTGTTAAGAAGAAAGCTTGTTCGGTAGCGTTTGTTTTTTGGATTTTCACTTGTGCAAACTCTACACTTACAGCCTAGCATGGGGATACCAGTGCTTGTACCTGACCCTAAAATAGTAACTGATCTAATTTGTCTATTTTTGTCCATGAACTCATCTTACACATATTGCAAAGAGTCTTCAATATATTGTGCTAATTAGTTAGAATAACTGAACTAAATAAATCCAAGGATAAGGAAAATGAAGAATCAATTACTACTGTTGGTGCTAATTCCTCTATGTATGTCTTTTCTTTCAACATGTGAGAAGACTACTGACTTACAAGGAAGTGAAAACGGTGAATTTGCAATTAATTTAAAAGTACACAAAGAAGTTTTGGATAATGGTCTAAACGTTCTTATCGTTGAAAATTCGGCCCTCCCAATTTACTCGCTTTATTCTTTCTTTGATGTTGGAGGGAGATTTGAGGAAGCTGGAACCACAGGTGCGACACACTTTTTAGAGCATATGCTCTTCAAGAAAACGAAGAATAACCCATCAGGTTATTTCTCTCAATTTGTTAATGATAATGGTGGTAACTCAAATGCATACACAACATTTGATAACACCGTTTATTATGAAGAATTACCAATTTCAACCTTAGAAAAAATGCTCGAACTAGAGGCTGAAAGATTAGAAAACTTAGTTCTTGATCCACTAGAGTTTGAAAAAGAAAGAGCCGTTGTTCTTGAAGAGAGGAAGATGAGATATGAAAATCGTCCTCGAGGT
>CAWUIU010000347.1:0-4001 GCA_963922285.1 uncultured Oligoflexia bacterium
AGAAATTGCAATTAACATAACAATTAAACTCTTCATAAAATTTCCTTTGTTGAAATAGTAATTTACATATTTATTAGTCGATAACAACATTATTTACATCATCTGATCTTTGACAGATAACGAGATTCATTGATTCTAACTCATTTGACAATTTTGTTAATTCTCCTGCACCCGTCGAAAAGTCGATAAAAACTTCACCCAGATTAGCCTTTGTTGAACTTACATAAATACCTCTATTAGAAATATGCATATTATCAATTTGTGAAATTTTTAAAAATTCATCATTTAAGCTTACAGCCTGTACTTCTTCCGTAACTTGGCATTTGTCATCGACATTGACATGATACTGTAAACTAACACCTTTACGGCTAGTTTTGTCCATGCAAAAGCTTAGTTCACGAACGCCACTTAGTTGTTTAGTTTTATTCTTTTTACAGTGCTTAACTAAGTTATCAACCTCCCCATGCTTGATTGACTCAACAACTTCAACAGAAGCATACGAAAATGAAAACACTACTGCTATCCCTAAAATGATAGGCTTTAACATATAGAATCCTTTTGTATTAAAATGTCATGGGAATAATACAACGAATTCGTATGAATATCTGAAAAGGGCTAAATGATTACACAGGTGTAAATTTAATTGACACTATTTTCAATACAGGTGTGGCGGACGATTTCAGATAAATCACCCTTCTTATCTACTTCAGTTGTGTAAATAAGTTCACGTTCATTATCATGATATGAGATAGCTTCTTGTTGGAAGAGATCCTTAGTTGAAATAATACGATAATCTTTCTTAGGATCTAGATTTCTCATGTTGAACTCTTTCGTATTAATAAGATTAATATTAAATTCAAAGACAGCACTATAAGTTAGAATTAAAAGTTTAGTTCCATCTGAACTTATATCCATGGCAGTAGGAATTCTTCCCCAAAGATTATAATTATAAAGTTGATAAGGTAGATCAAAGACAGCTACTTCGCGTAAGGTTGCACTATGCTCACCTTTGTTAATTGCTGTTTCAACAACAGACTTTTCTACCTTAAAAAGCTTTGCCGGCATTGCACGTCGATTCTTATCATCAACAATTTTAGTTAAAACAAAGAGGTCTCCATTTGGATGAACAATGAAACTTTCAGCATCATATTTTAGTTGAGGGTATTTAAGTTTTAATTTGAAAAGAGGAGTCACACTATTTTTAAAAGATTTTAATTCTTTAATCCCTACAATCGTAAGGTGGTCTCTTTTTTTTCTATTATCACCAATATCTGCAATATAAAGACAGTTCTCAGGGCCACACTCTCCTACGGCGAGGTCTTCCATATCATAAGGTTTATAGTCATTGATAACGACTTTCTTAGTATTTCCACCATTAACTGTTGTTGTAAAAAAATGAGATTTCGAACCCGAATCATTAATATGATACATACGATTGTTATAGTTTTTTGAAATAGCAATTCCAGAAGATTCATTAATAAGATTAGTATCAAGACTTCCAATTACCTCAGGTTCAGACCATTTTTGACAAACTGCAAAACTAGTTGTTGAAAGTAACATTAAAAGAATTAACTTATTCATATATCCCCCAGAAAATTATGGACTATTAAAGCACCTCTCAATTACTATGACAATATGCTAGATTTTAAGAGAAAACCCATCATTGCAGTTATTTACCTAAGACCCCTACTTGGCTACAAAGATCATCCTGGTATTAATCAGGTTGCTGACATGGCCCTCGAAGACTTACTAGTCCTAGAAAAGTGTGGCGTAGAAGGTGCGCTTTTAGAAAATGAACATGATCGACCATATACAGTTCTAGCTAACCGCGAAGTTATTGCATCAATGAGTGTCGTGGGACATATCCTTAAAAATGAAGCAAAGAGTATTGAGCTTGGATCAGAATTTCTTATAAATGATCCAATGGCTTCGTTATCAATTGCAAAATCAGCTGGTCACTCATTCATAAGGACAGATTACTTTGTGGATCGAATGAGTCGTGAAGAGTATGGTGGTGAGATGCATATCGACCCACATGCGCTAAATAATTATCGCGCTAAAATTCATGGCGATGAAATACAAATGCTAACAGATATTCAAGTTAAATATGCAACAATGCTAGAAGAAAAAACACTCGCAGAGTCTGCCAAACAAGCCTATGAAAACAACAGCGCAGCAGCTGTAGTATCAGGTAAAATTACTGGCGTACCACCAAGTGTCGATGAAATTACTACTGCTAAAGAAGGAGCTCCGAAACTTCCAATCATCATTGGTTCAGGTTTAGCTCATGAGAACATTGATCAACTTTTTCCTTACTTAGATGGTGGTATTGTTGGGAGTGCTCTAATGACTAATACCAGAATGGATTATGAGAAAGTTGCCCCATTTATGGATAAAATTAGAAAGAATCGAAAATGAACTACTATTTTTTAGGTGATGTAGGAATTGATTATTATACTCGCAGAGATGAAAAGTATCTCGGCGGCTGTTCTCTTAACTGTTGCTACCATTTTTTTGAGAACAATGGAAAAAATGGAATATTGATTCATCCAAGTAATCAATCCAAAGATCAAGATTCCATCAACAGATTTTTAGTGACTAAAAACATACAAAGTATATCTCTTAAAAGATCAGGAACATTACCTACTCAATTAATAAATAATTTAGATTCTGGAGAAAAACATTTCGAAAAATACACCCCAGGAATCTGCGAAGATTTGTGTCTAAATAAACAAGAGCTATCCATCTTTAAAGAAGAAGGTCAAATCGTTTCACCAGTATTTGAACAGATACTGAGCTTAGCAAATCAATTAATAACTCTAAAAAATAAATATCTCATTTTTGATTTTATGGATTGTACTGATTTCGATAAGTCTTTTCGAAAAATTAGAAAGTATGCAGAGCATGCTTGCCTTGCTTTTTATGGACTGACTCTAAATGATAAAAAACTAACTAAAGACATAACAGATTTCTATCTCTCTACCCCAGAAAAATGCGCAATTGTAACCAGAGGGAAAGACTCAATACTTTATTTTGAAAAAGGTCAGCAATATGAGCACTATCCTCAGGTTATGAATAATGTTGTGGATAGCACTGGCGCTGGAGATGCTTTTATCGGCTCTTTTCTTGCCTATCGACAAAGGACTTCTATACATGAGGCAATAGAGAATGCCGCAAAATATGCAACATCCGTATTGCACCATTATGGAAGCTTTAATCAATTATTCGATGATGTATTGTGATCCATTCTCCGGTATGAGGAATTCTCCTTCAATTGGATTTTCACGAAGTGATTTTTTTAAATCAATGATGGGCTGATCGATAGCCTCGTCAGTCAATTGGAAAGTTCCGAAATGAATTCCGATGGACTTTTTAGCACGTAGATCCTTATGTGCGAGAACAGCTTCTTGAGGATTTATGTGGGCCCATTTCATAAACCATCTTGGCTCATAAGCACCGATTGGAATAAATGCGAGATCAAAGGGTCCAATTTTTGTACCAGCTTCTTTAAAGTGATAGTCATAACCAGTGTCGCCGGCAAAGTAGATTTTCTTAGCACCTTCAATTGAAAAAGCACCCCAAAGTGTTTTTTTAAAGTCAAAGAGCGTGCGTTTATTCCAATGACGACAAGGTAGTAACGTAATCTTCACATCTTTAATCTGATGGGATTGCTCCCAATCTAATTCGACTGCATTTTTCTTAGAATGCTTTTTTAAATATCTTGAATTTCCAAGACCAAAGATAATTTTACTATTATCCCTTTCTACAAGTTTTTCAAGAGTATCGACATCGAAGTGATCGTAGTGATTATGACTTATGATAACAACATCAATTTTTGGTAAGTCCTCAAACTTAACACCTGGCTTTTTGACTCGAGCTGGTCCTGCAAAACTAACAGGAGATGTTCTTTTCGCATAAATAGGGTCTGTTAAAATATTTATACCATTCATCTGAATCAAAGTTGTCGAGTGATTAATAAAAGTGATGTGAGCAGTATTATC
>CAWUIU010000348.1:0-3992 GCA_963922285.1 uncultured Oligoflexia bacterium
TTCAATTGCTAACAATACAAAATCTCTGTCTTCTTTTGTAATGTTTGCTCCTGCAGCTAAGTCATAAGCTGTATTTTCTATTATCAGGAGGTTATTATTTACTCTTTCGGTACAACCATCATTATAGTTTGCAAAAGCTGACAATGAGAATAACAAGAGTACTAGTGTAAATAAGTTTTTCATCATAAATCTCCGTCTAAAAAAGAAATGGTTTTTAATCTTTATTTGAAATTGATTTTGCCAGCTTTTATGATCAAATGAAGATTATTTGAAAAATCGAGTAAGGATTATATGTAAAAAGAATTGACGATTTCGTTAAGGTACTGAAATAATGTTTATGTTTTAAGAAGTTGGGGGTTCTCTCAATACACAAAATTCAGGATAGTCTCGTGCTAGAATTTAAATTTTTTAATTTTTGATGATCTTGGCACCTTTTGGCATTGTAAATTTAAAATGTTTCGATTTAAACTTGGGCGCAGTGTTAATATCTTTAAGGCTTAATTTAACTTCTCTTTTATCTGTGTAGCGAATAAGAATATCTTTGATATTTTTAAAATCAGCTACTTTGATAAACTTTATATTTACACTTTTTATGCCAAGTTTTGTAGTGTTGACCTTGCTGAATTCTAATTCATAATCTAGTTTACTCTTGTTCTTTACTGAATATTGAGGATTTGTTTTTAAGCCATTATTCAATAAGCTAAAGAAAGTCGAAAGTGAGTTATGGCTTTCGCTTACTCTAACTTGAGCAGGTTCATCATCATCAAAGCCTGGTGTAAGTATCCATGTTTTTTTAGTGCTGGCAGTGACAATCATTTCATTAGGAACAGTTTGTTTGAATTTCACCTGACCAGGATATTTGTAATCAAACCTTCCTTGAGACTTTTTAATCTTGTTTGAAATTTTACTCTTGTATTCTTGTTGATAGGAAGTTGAAAATTCTTTGGGTACAAATGCAAATGCACTTACGCTTAGTAGTGTAAAAGCGATTTTTGATATTTTCATAATTTTTACCTAGCTGAAAGTTTAATGAACTCGGTCATATAGTGTTTGGCGAGTGCGTCAATATCGACTTTTTGATTATTATAGCGCCATGTAATTTTATTAAAAGCACCTATGTGTGCTCTAATTTCATGAATATTTGATTCTGTAGATTCGTTCATGCCGTTTCTAGCACCAAAAATATCTTTTCCATTCGCAAGGAAGCCAATATTGATAAGATCATCAGCTCTTCTTGCGAAAATAAGTCTTAAAGAGTTTCTAAAGATCATAAAGTCATTAATTGTGTTTGCTACTTTAAAAAGCTTAATTTCTGAACCAGGATTGCTTCTATATTCATTGAATCGATGAGAGTATATCTCAATCAAGTCTCTTAGTTTATTCATGAATTCAATCGAAGACTCTTCTAAAAGATAACTGGGATTCAGGTGGTCGTTAAAACTTATCACACCACTTTGCTCCATGTTTATCTCTTCAAGAGCAAGGTTCTCAATCCATTTAGTTGATATATTTTCTTTGTTGCTAGATGTTGATAATTCCATAATATAATGATGGGAGGAAATGCTATGGCTTGTCAATTTTTTAGATAGATTTTAATGAAAAATCTCTATCTACGTATTCAATTAGGCTCCATTATGTTGCTTGGGTTAAGGTGTTTCTCGCTACATTTATAGTGGCTAGTCATTTAGTTGTTCGCGTAGGAGTTCCAGCAAAAGCTTTAGATATATTTGTCTATAAATTGGCTACTTATGCAAGATTTACTTTGAAGATTGATACTTAGCTAGGTTGGCTGCATAAAAATGAAGTGTCCTGTAGTTGGGGTTGAAAGTCTCCGCCCGTCTCAAGACAGGTGGATGCAGTAAGTAATCATTTTAGGCTTCTCACTAATTCATGAGCTTGCTCACCATGATCAGGGACCGCGTCCTTTCATTAGGTTGTAGGGCGAAACACTTTATTGCCAACTACAAGACACAGTATCAATTATACCCGACGACATGGACAGTCAACAAGGGGTTTTTATGTACCGTAATTTCTTCTAGTTAACGTATTTCCAACGGCTTATAGTTAGACAGATTGAAAAAAATTGTGCGGCAAGTTATAATAGCTAAAGAATAAGGATTAATTATCCGAATGGAGTACTACACAATATCTTCATTGGATTTTTAAGGAGAACAACATGAAGAAGTTTTTAGAATTTCTAAGAGATGAGGAAGGTCAAACTTCAACAGAGTATATCTTACTCGTTGCAGTTGCTGCAATGCTCGTTTTTAAATTCAAAGACAAGGCAGATTCAGGCTTGACTGAGATTACTAACAAAGTGTTTAGTAAAGCTGGTGGCTTTGTAGACGGTATTAATTAGAACTAATTTCTAATTTAAGCCTAGGAAAATAATTCTCTTACCTAAATGCATAGCTTTATTCGCTTAGAATAAACCTATGCATCAAAACAATAACGGCCAAGCCATTATCGAGTTTTTATTAGTCTTTGTATTTCTGACGTCAATTGCTATTGGTATTGCAAAAGGTCTTGGTGGTTTTTCTCACGGTGTATTCAAGTCATTCTCTTATGTTCTGTCACAAGAACTTAGTGTCGGCATTTGTCCTAAGGGAGAGCCAGGTTGCTGGCATGATGATGCCTACGTAAATAGGGTTCCGTAATGCTAATTGGTATCTACCTATTTTTAATTATCCAGTTATTAATTGTTGCATATTATGATCTTAAGACGACTAAAATCTCTAATAGTTGGATGATTAGTAATATAGTTCTATATCTCGTCCTCGTTTTTATTTTCCCAGATCAGTATAGCATTACATTTTCAACATTTGCCTGGCCTGTTGGATTTTTTATTGCAGGATTTGTTCTCTTTCTCTTAAAAATTATGGGCGGGGGAGATTCAAAATATCTCGCGACATTCTTTTTACTTGTGCCGCAGGTCTTTCATGATGAAATGTTTTTTTCATTAGCTCTCTCAACGACTTTGATTGGTGGGTCAATATTCATTAAAAATCTATTAAAGAATTTAGATCGTTTAATAATAGCCTATAAGACAATGGATGTTTCTTTAGTGAAAGGTGTCTTTGGTCAAAAGTTTGCTTATGCTCCCGTTATTTTGATTTCATGGTTGTGGTTTGGATTTGTCATCAAGGATAAGTTGATATGGTATTAAATAATCGTGGTCAATCAACAGTTGAATATATCATGCTCTTTCTTGTCGTAATGACTCTTACTATGTCTGTGTTTAAGAGTCAGGCATTCAAAGAGTTTTTTGGAGAGAACTCCTCTTTTTTTGAAGCAATCATAAAGAAAATCGAATATTCTTATAGATATGGAACAGAGTTTAATGAAGCAGGTTATCAACTTCCTCATCCCTCAGCAGGCGCTGGGAATCCAAATTTCTTTGATGGAGCTAATTCAAGATTCTTTGCGCCAACAACAAAGTATAATGAATAGTAGAGGTCAATCAACAATTGAGTTCTTAGCAACGTTCTCGTTTTCTCTGCTATTTGTTTTTCTCTTTTTTAAGATGGCATTAAATTTTACCAACTCCTATCTTGTCCAGTTTGCAACTTTTCAAGCATCAAGAGCTTATTTAGTTTATGACACAGGTCTTGCGGTTGAACAGGATGTGAACTTTTCTCAATCAGTTTTTAACAAATATACAAATTTAATTAGTGGTGCTTTTAAAACAGCGCCTAGCTTTGGCATCCGTGAAGCGGGGAGTGCTAATAATGAGAAAGCTTTGTATATTGGTGCATACTCTGAATATACTGATATCTTTTCATTCTCAGATACAATGGGTGGAAAAAAGGATGTTACTTTTAAGTCTGAGAGTTACATTGGAAAAGAGCCAGGAAGAAGCGCCTGTAAATTAAATATTTGTGAAATTTCCATGAGTGGTGATTTAAAATCATTCTGTGAAGATAAAGTATATGTGACTCACTATGATAATGGATGTTGATAAAATTTTAACAAATAATGAAGGGCAATCCATT
>CAWUIU010000349.1:0-3976 GCA_963922285.1 uncultured Oligoflexia bacterium
AAACAGCACTTGAAATGGATGGAGCTGTTGAATATTTAGTGCCACTCAACATCAAAATCCCTAAAGGTCATCTAAGAATAAGACATGAAGATATTTTATCTAAAGAGCAACTTATCAAATTAAATCCTCAATATGCTAATAGATTTCGCTATGGCGCTAACTGGAGAAGCGAAATCATTACAGTAATTGAAAGAGGTTTCGATACTCCTTACAGGATTGCTAAGGAGTTAAATATCTCACCCTCTAGAGTTACTTTGGTGTTCAATGAATATAAATTGATTGCTTAGACTGATAAATTGTCCAATCTATAAAATAGAAAATCTTCAATTTTTTCTAGCTTGTATATTAAAGAATTTATAAAAAAAGCACCCAAAATGAGTGCTCGAAAAACAGTATGTTTGAGTTTAATTTTATAGCTTTACTTTAGTTGCAATTACTTTCAACTCGAATTTCTCACTTCCATTTATGTTAGCCGTTTCAAACAAAGCCTCTTTGCCTTCAGAAACAAGTAACTGTGGCGTTGTAACAATTTTTTTATTCTTACCAACTAAATGAGCAATTTCTAAGTCAAGAAGAATGCCTTTATTTCCTTGAATCTCTCCCTCTTTGGCAAGAATTGAAATATTAGTTTTTAAATTTGTTTTAGAGTCTTCCTGTGTAAGTGTTGCTTTTTTTCCTTGCTCGACAACAACTTCAGGAGAAGATACAATTTTTCCATTTAATAAGACATTCATCTTTAATTTATATCCATTAACTGCAAACGCTGAAATTGAAAAAAATGATAATAATATGCTTAATACTAATTTCATAAATACCTCCCTGATTTATATTAAAATTGTACTCAATCACAAATTAAGGTGTAAAGCGTTCTTTCGCTTTTAGTATAGGAAAGAGCTTCTATTATTAATGTCCCATTCAAGATAGTATTCAACTGTTATTCGGCACATGTAATAATAGATAGTTAGGCGTAATTACCCAAATCAATCTTAGTTGGTGCTGGCCGTTTTTCTTTAACCCAGATTTTGTCTCAAAATATGCTTCAAAAAATGGGATAATTTATGGCCATTAAAAAGATTTTTAACAAAAAAGGGCGAGCGTCATATAAAGCAGAGTTTTATGTCGGACGAGATCCGAAAAACAATAACAAAAGAATATATGAGTACAGCACTTTTTCAACAAAGAAAGAGGCTAGCGAATGGCTTTCCGAAATGCATCTA
Organism: uncultured Oligoflexia bacterium; assembly: GCA_963922285.1. Classification (GTDB taxonomy): domain Bacteria; phylum Bdellovibrionota; class Bacteriovoracia; order Bacteriovoracales; family Bacteriovoracaceae; genus Halobacteriovorax_A. Next base: position 1,218 of record CAWUIU010000349.1, read on the forward strand.
CATTACAAGAGTTCAAACATAGAGCGTTCTATTTACGCTAAAGATCAGAAAAAGAAGTTAATTACAATTCACCTAGATAGCTACTTATCTATAAAGCAAGGAGAGGTACAGGACAATACTTATAAAGCTTATAAGCAAACCATCAATAAATGGATAAGGCCTTATTTTGGTATGTATAAAGCTTCTGATATTAGCCGTTCAACGGTTACAAAGTTTGTATCATATTTATTAAAAAATAATTGCTCAGACAATTCTCAGGATTATGCCCTTGGAAGATTAAAGTCTTTTTTCGATTATCTTATAGATGAATCTATAATTAAAGATAACCCAGTGATTCTGAAGAAAAAAAATGAAATAATTAATTCTAATAAGAAAATTAAGTGTCATAGAGATGATGAAGTAATGGAATTGATGAACTATGATTTTCATTACAGTATTTTTATAAACACATTGTTTGAAGCTGGTCTAAGAATAGGAGAGGCTTGCGCATTAAGAGTAGAGAACCTGGACTTTGAAAGAAAGCGAATAGAAGTTATCGGGAATTTGCAAAAGTACATCCCTAATCTTTCTACTGGCGAACCTGAGATATCTGGAGCATTTTATTTAAAGAATACTAAGGGGCGTGAAAGGCGTTTCGTTCCTATGACAAATAATTTAATGACTAAGCTTAGGTCAATAACATCTTTAAAAAAGAAAAGTGATTTTGTTTTTGAAACTATTGGCAAAAGGAAAATTACGGTAATTATAGAGCGTGGGCCACGTCCAAGGTGTATCGAGGTTCCGATAATCCATAAGGATAATTTTTCGCCTGATACATTTAAGAAGGTTCAAATAAAGCTAGGTTTAGAGAATGTTTTATCTGTTCATTCAACTAGACACTGGTTTGCAATAAAGTTTTTAATGAATGGTGGAAAAATTGAAATATTGAGTCAGTTAATGGGTCATAAAAATATAAATACCACAGTTCAAAACTATGGTGAATTTCAACCAGAATACTTAGAAAGAGTTGAGCAGTTTATAGGCTTTTCTGGTGACGAGTTAAATAACTCAAAGAGTTCTGGAAAGAAAGTTTTAAAATTAGTTAGAAAAACAAAATAAAACAACTGGCGGCCAAGAAGCGGCCATATAAAAAGAAGGTTTAAAATGAGGAGAGTAATAACAATAGCTCGCATTGACTCAGATAAAAAGGTTACCGAAAGTAACTCTCTGATGATGAGATATAAATATGTTATTTCAATCGCTTAGAGTTTTAAATCAGGAAAGATTTTTCGTTTCTAGTATGAGACTTATTCAAAAGACCTCTACTACATTCCTTCAAAGAATTTCATCTTCATATCTATTTGAAAACTTAAATAGCTGTATAAATCGTTTACAGTGAATTGTAATCATTTCAAGAGATCTCTTGCTGTTCATTATCTCTGGCATAATATGAATATATTATATTTAAAAACTATTAGTTTTAAAGTGACCAATTGAATGAATTTTTTTTTTATATTTTATTTTTATCTATTATAAGCCTTAACTCTTTTGCTGCATGGAACGGCTGCGAAGCGGAGGTTAAAAATTGGGTCAAGGATTAAAGATCACTCTTTGTATTAAAAAATTCTAATGATTTATTAGAGTCTCTTGAAATGCTCGAATGTGGGGAGAATTTATCTTTGAGTTTAATGGTTGCTGTACACGAAGGTGCTCATTTTTTAGATTATAGCTTTGAAAACGCTGAACAGATTTTTCAAAAAGAATTTGATAGAAATAATATAAGTTTGCTTCTCACGAATTTAAATCGAGTCAAGGCTCCTAGTATTGAAGTCCCTTCTCCTTATGATATCTTTGAAGTTTTAGAAAAAGATGACCCATTTATTGACAAAATAAAAAATAGTGAAGTTCTAAGCTATGATTACCAAGAGTATATATTAGATCAAGAAATGTTATCTTCTGAAAATGCTACCTATGGTCTAGGAAGTGAACTTAATGCGTATGCTCATGGTACCTTGCTCGGATATTCAATTTTACCTTACTCTGACGAGCTAGAGAACTCAATAAACTATGGTATTCCTGGAGCCTTGAAAACACAAAGAACTGGGCTAATCTTTTTTACGGCAATATTATTCAAATATCTGAATTCTCTTAAAGATAAAAAAAATGATTCTTGGGAAATAATCCAAAACTCGAAAGAGCTAAAGCTTTTTTACAATTCCTTAATCAATCAGAGCTATCAAGTTTTAGAGGAAACAAAGAAATGTGGTATAAATACAGAGTATGAAAAGCCATTTTATAGTATTTTTGAAGAAATATTAGTAGAAAAGACTTTAATTGATCTTGGAACTACAATCGCAAAAGACACATTCTTAAATGTTTTAAAGTGTGAAGAAGAACTCTAAAACACTAGTTTAATAATTAAAGATTGCTCGACAGTGTTAAGAAATAGGAATCACAAAGCCTGCACACAAAAGCAGGCTTTTTTGTATTAATAACATTCATGCAATTCTTTAGTTGATTGGACTTCCTTTCAACCAGATGACCAATATTTCTGAGCTTCGTTTCTTTCACAAATCTAACGAAATAATGCTATTTTTCGAGATAACTGTCTTCTAAGTTTAATTGGGTCAAGTGATTCATATTTCTTTTGAAGATCAAACTTCTGCTTCATTGTTAAATGATCAGATTCCATTAGTCTCTGGTAAGGTGTTTTAGGGGAGTCATAGAATCGCCTATATTTAGATCCTTCACGATACTTCCTAGTCATCTTGAGTTTAGGA
>CAWUIU010000350.1:0-3931 GCA_963922285.1 uncultured Oligoflexia bacterium
AATCCACAAGATACATACACTCTTAATATCACGACAGATAATAGAAGATCGAAGGATTCACGTACTTTCAAACCCCTTTCACACAACCCATACTTAATATTTCTAATAGGGATAATATCTATGGTGATACCTTTTCAGGAATTTATTTAGGCAGTAGCTATCTCATAAAACAAGTCCAATTATGGAATCGCTATGTGGATTATACGATGCAAATGAAAACTTAACGTATGAAACACCTAACACCTACATACGTACCTTGAGATGATCATGACTTCGTTAAAAAACGGCGGTTTAAATTACAAGTATAAGAATGAAGCAAAGGAAATGCTTAACATATTTTAAGATTCTCTTCTTAAGTAGGGATGACATCTATTAGAAGTTATAAAACTTCCGACGAACAAATTAGGATATGATACATATAAATATAGAGAAAATGAAATTCACACAATATCTATCCAGATTCATTAGAGGAAAATCTAAATCACTTGCACGATGAAGACTTTCACAGAAAAGCTAAGTATGATTTTTTTGAAACAACTAAAGTTCGAGACTAAGTAATAATTAATTTTAAAGGTTATTCACCTTGTGGTTTACAAACGAGTACTATGTAAGAAGTAGAACTTAACTAGTTACCTACTCTGAACCATCTTTATTTGATTCGACATTAAAACAGACGAGAGAGCAATAAATCCAAGAGCTCCCCCTGCATAAGGTAAATAAGGTAATAAAAAAGAAAAGATGATAACATAAATAAAAGAAGATAGAAGTATATGATCGTAATTAAATTTAAAAGGGGAACACATACCAACAAAAGTAGCACCAAAAGTCAGTTTTAAATACATATCTAAGTCAAAATCAAAAATTAAGTGTAAAAGATAAAAGCCTCCTGAAAACATCAAAGTTACAGAACTCGATGCCCTAATCGCACTCCAATACAATTGCCTTTGTAGAAAATAGGTTATCCATGAAACAGTAATAACAATCAAGAATTGAAGAATCATATCAACCTCAAAAGCAAATAGAAAATACCCGAAGATACAAATGCAATCGTCCCTAATTTTCCGCCATATCCTTTTGCAACAGTTTTAGTTAGTTGGTAAATAAACATTAACAAAATTGGAAGAAGAAAAATTAAAACAAAAGAATTAGTAAGTTCAGTGACTCCAATTGCCGCAAAACTTGAACAATAAACAAGTGTACTGATATTAGATTTATTACTAAACGGCAAAAGACTAACAATAAAGCCAGTTAAAGCTGATGCAACAATTGGATTAATTCCAATTTTAATAAAAAAAAGACAACTAAAAAAACCTATAAAACTAAAAATAACCATACTTAGAATAGTGTCACATAAAAAGGAGGTTCTTCAAGCTTTAATTAGTCTTTATATAAGGGAAGGGTTATAACAAAACAACTATGCCTCATTTTACTAGTATAAATAATCGTACCCTTATGATCTTCTACGATATCACGGGCAACACTCAAACCGAGACCTGCTCCCTTTCCAATGTCTTTAGTCGTAAAGAAAGGCTCAAACAGTCTTACCTGATTCTCAAAGCTAACACCTTCTCCAGAGTCCATTATAGTGAGAATGACATTATCTTTTTTCTTAATGATATGTAATTTGATCCACTTTTCTTCAATTAACTCGAGAGCATCAATAGCATTATTAACTAAATTAATAAAAACCTGTAAAATAGATGATCTAACACAATTTATTAATATATCATTATCAGAGCACAATACATTAAATCTAATATTTTGACTCTCTAATCTTTTCTGCGTTAATTCTTTAAGCTCTTCAACTAAATCACTAATTCTCGTCTTTTCACTCGCTGCTAGATCTTCTTCTTTGGATACAGAACGAAAGGAGTTAATAACCTTTAAAACTCTCATAAGGTTGTGCTGAGTTTTTGCGACGAGATCACTACATTTCTCATTTGAAACTTCCTCATCAACAATATAGTCTTGCAATCTTCTTAGTTGGCCATCCATAATTGTCAAAGGATTGTTTAATTCATGAGCAATACGACTAGACATCTCCCCTAAGCTAGCCATTTTATTTGATTGAACAAGAACAGCTTGGGCTTTTTTCTGTGGTCTTAAATCTGAACAAAGAACAAAAATAAGATCTTCATCATTAAAAAATTCTTTTAAAAGTGTTGTTGAAAGAACACGTACAGGAATTTTAGAACCATTCTTATGACGTAGCTCTAATTCAATAACACTCACTTCTTTATTAAGTAAAAAAGCGTCTAAAATATTATAGTTATCTTTATTGTCAAAAAGATAATCTCTAAAATGTTTATCTTTAAAGTAGGATAAAGGTAGTTCAGTGTCATCCAAAACACTTTGACTCGTAAGTAAAGTCTGACCTTTAAAGTCCAAGATAAACAAATAATTTACCATTGACTGTAAAACTGAAAAGGCCCCAGGATTACTTTTTCTTAAATCATTAGATAATTCGGTCATAATTTTCCTATACACAAAAATTATTTCTCAAATTATATTATTAAGTATCTAGAAAAATAAGTGGGTAACATTTTGCAGACAACCAAGTTTATCGAAAATTGTAAGAATATGAGTAGTGATATATTAAAAGATTATTGTGATCTAGATGTAATAGAAACATTTGAATATTGCGATGATCTCAACACCAAGGTTAACACTTGGAATTCGTTTATATTTGTAGGAGGCACTAAATTTCGCTGTATGTTCTTAGCTCAGTTTACAACTATAAGCCTACTTGGCTTAGCTTCGGAAAAGTTTGTCGACATAAAAGAAGTCGACTACATTCATACTGTTAAAGACTTCATGCGTGAGTACTGTAATCAATTTGCAGGAAAACTGAAAGCATGTTTCGAGCAGGAAAATGATGTTTCTCTTAGTTTACCGATCATCTCAAGGGATTTTGACGTAAGAAACATTTTTAATATTAAAGATGAAGAAATTACTATTGCTCAGTGGAGCCTGGGTGAAGAAAAGAATAGAATCAATATAAAACTATATTTTTATGAAAAAGAAAAGTTTCCTAACTTTGATTTCATAGATGATTATCTAAACAAACAATCGACGAAAGATGAGATTGATTTTTTTTAGGAGACTTTATGGCACGTGTTCTACTCGCCGATGACTCAAAAGTAATGCTTCTAGGATTATCCGAGTTTGTAACAAAGTTAAATCATGAAGTTGTTACAGCAAATGACGGAAGAGAAGCACTAAACAAGTTTATTGAAGAACAAGGGAAATTTGACCTAGTAGTAACTGATATCAATATGCCTAATATGAACGGATTAGAATTAGCCTCTGGTATAAGAACAGGTGAACACAACAAAGACGTACCTATCATCGTGCTTTCCTCTGAAGAGGGTGATAAAATCAAGGCAGAAGGAAAAAATATAGGTGTCTCCGCTTGGATTGTAAAACCACCCAGAGAAGAGATCTTTCAAAAGGCTATACAACACTTCTTAGATTAAAACTTTAACTTAGTCACTGGACAAATAAAATCTTCTAGCTTCTTTTTGTAACTTTCTTCAAATTCTTCTCTCGAGATCTTTGCCATTTCTGAAAATGGTGATTTCTTTATTTCAGCGACAACATCAAATGGTAAATATTCTTCAAGTGCAGAAAAACCCCCATCGAGCTGTTCTAACAGATTGCGATAAGCTCTGATATAACCAAAGGCCTGCTCCTGTCTCTTATAACCCTCGAAAAAGGCACCGACAATCTCAGCTTTTTCCGAGACATCTAACTTATCACTAGAGCCAAGGGCGACACCCCAGTCATCCATAAAAGGACCCACGGGAATAAGAAAGTCGTTTGACTTTCTTAAGCACTTTGGCTGTCTCATTGACATATGTCTGTGATTCTCTTTCGAACTGAATTCCTTATTTACACTACCAGTGTAAACGAGAATCTGATTGTAATTAGG
>CAWUIU010000351.1:0-3915 GCA_963922285.1 uncultured Oligoflexia bacterium
CATTAACTTCAATTCGTAATGCCTGAAAAGTCTTCGTTGCAGGATGTATCCTTCCGTGCCTAAGCTTTGCAGGATAACATTCACGAATCATATCCGCTAATTGAAAAGTGGTTTCTATAGGGGCACTTTCTCTTTCCTTTAAAATTCTTTCCACTATGCGTCGAGTAAATTTTTCTTCTCCGTAGTCATATAAAATCTTTTCAAGATCCTTACCTGAATATGTATTAACTATGTCTTTGGCTGTTTTGATATCAGAATTATCGACATCCATTCGCATATCCAATGGGGCATCTACACGAAAAGAAAACCCTCTCTCTCCAGAGTCAAAGTGATGGCTTGAAACACCTAAGTCCATCACAACACCATCAACACCACCATTTTCTTCAACTAGATCTTTAAATTTTTTATCAAGTACTTCTTTAAAATGGCGAAAGTTTGAATCAACGAGAAAGTTTCTTTCTTTTAAACCTTTTTCTTCAATATTTTTGTAACCATTTGCCAAGGCCTCTGGATCTTGGTCAAAAGAAATTAATTTCGAACTTTCCATTCTATCAAGGATGGCAAATGAATGACCTCCTCCACCGAATGTTAAATCAGCAAAAAGACATTTTTGACCATCGCTTATATCTTCATATAAGTAATCAATTGATTCTTTATTTAAAACAGAATAGTGACTGGTATAATTCATTAAGCTTTTAAAACCTCTACCCAAGATCTTTGCTCTTCAGTCATTGCATCCATCGGCGTCATAATTCCAAATTGATTTTCTTTTTGAAACTCAATAGGATTTCTAACAAGATCAGGGATTAAGTTAACGAGTAATCTTTGAACTGTTTCATTATTCTTTGCCATAACTTTCATAATTTCTTCAACCGTACAATGCTCTTCTTTCCAGCAATCGTAATCTGTAACCATTGCAATTGTTGAATAGGCCATTCCTGCTTCTTTAGCTAAGTATGCTTCTGGAACATTCGTCATCCCAATAATGTCAGCACCAAAAGAACGATACAGTTCAGACTCAGCCCTTGAGCTAAACTGAGGTCCCTCAATACAAATATATGTTCCACCCTTATGAGCCTTAACATCGTTTTTCATACAGGCTGCATGAATTCTATCCTGTAAAGCTACTTCAATTGGATAAGCTGAAGAGACGTGTGCTACAATCCCCTCACCAAAAAATGTTCTCTCTCTTCTTCCCTTCGTCCAATCGATAAATTGTGATGGAAGAACAAAGTCAGTTGGTGCGTGCTCCTCTTTTAAAGATCCAACAGCTGACACTGATACAACAACATCAACACCAAGACTTTTTAAAGCAAATAAATTTGCTCGATAATTAACTTCATGAGGAAGTATTTTATGACCGCGAGCATGTCTTGCTAGAAAAAAGAAAGTTTCTCCAGCCAGCTTTGCCTCAACGACTGCGTCAGAAGGCTTTCCAAAAGGAGTTTCGACATTATGTTCCTTCATGATTTCAATACCTTCGAGAGTATAAACCCCAGAACCACCTAAAACACCTACTTTTGACATAAACCAACCTCACAGATTTGACTAAATTGTTAAGACAATGACAAAATTCTACTCTTTATAAAAGTCAAACTCAACGATAAAGAGAGTAGTGATTGGATTTACATTTAAAACTTAATAAAGAGTTTTACAAACACATTGATAGAATCACAAAAAGAGGCGAAGAATATCGTTCACGCATTCATAAATCTAAAAAGCATTACGAATCCGCTAAAAGACTCTCCGCAACAGACTTAAAAGAAAGATTTAATATTTTAAAAGAATCACCTACACCAAGTGAAGCAATTGCAATCATTAGAAATCTTATTAACTCTGGTTTTTGGATTTCAAGATCCGGATACAAAGTAATCCAGTCCTCTCTTGATTTCACTCACAAAGGTGATGAACAAGAACTAAGTCCAAAAGAAATTTCTATATTAAAGAAAGTTGCTAATTATGAAGCTATTGAAGATGTTAGTGACGATGAAATCTTTAGGTGTATTTTTAATGAATTAGAATACTCGCATTATTTTCCTGAACATAAACCATATATAAGAGCATCAAGCATTGATGAAACAATTGTTCTTATTCCCGGCGTATTCAATGAGATTTTCTCAACTCCTGCTTTTGAAAGATCGGCAAAACATCTCGAAAGTACACTTAATATAAAATTCTTCTCACCAAAAGTTAATGGCTTTAAATCAAGCAAGCACAATGCAAAACTTTTAGAGAAACAATTAAGTAAGTACGTAAGAGATAATCCGGAAGAAAAGCTATGGCTGGTTTGTTTCTCAAAAGGTGGACTCGATGCTTTAAACTTTCTTGTTCACAACAATGAGTTTTCTAAAAAATATATTTCTGGCTTATCAACAATTGCTTCACCAATTCTAGGTTCCGACCATTTAAACCATAAGCTTATTAAGTTTTTAAATGGTATTCACAACTTTCAGGACTCAAAAATTTATCAAGCTTTATCAAGCAGAAACGATCTAATGGCCAAGGAGTTCCAAAGATCTGTATCATCTACTTTTCAACGTCCATGGCTTAGAAGAAATTACAGAAACCTACCTGATCACATGTTTTATACGGCAATAGGATTTGAAAGCACATGGTATGAAAGTCATTTTTGGATGATGTTAACAAAACTCTTTGTTAGAAGCAGAAGTAAGAATGATGGAATTGTTGATTCAGAAAACTCTCAATTTCCTTATTATTTTAAAAGTGCAATAAATCTAGGTATCCACAAAGGCCATCATCTGATCGGTACGAGATCAAGTCACTACTGCCAAGAAGCTCTGATAGAGTCTCTTATCGTCTTTTTAAAATATAAGAGCCTTCTTAAATAAACTAAAGCTAAAATTCGATATTCCGATAAATAAAATATGTTAAAATATATTATTGGAATTCTCATTCTCTTATCCTGTAATACTCAGGAAACAAGCACTAGCATTTCTGGAAATGAAAATCTTCTAGCCTGCACAGAAGAAGCAAGGCTATGTCCCGATGGATCAAGTGTTGCCCGTAACATTGAAAATCAATGCGCGTTTGACAAGTGTCCATCGGAAAATGCTGATCCAGATGAACCAACTTTATGCTCAACTGATGTTAAGATTTGTAACGATGGTTCACATGTAAGTAGAAATCCATATAAGAATTGCAATTTCTATGAGTGCAGCAGTGAAGATATTTACTGTACTCAAGAAGTTAAAAGTTGTCCTGATGGAACATTTGTTGGTAGAGATCCAAGTAATGGATGCGCCTTCCTCTTATGTGAAGAAGACGTCGACCTTTAAGAATTAAGACCACCCTTTAAGTTTAATAAGACCAATTTACTAATCGCCTTCAAACTCTCAAAAACACCCTGACCTTTATTTGCAATAGAATCAAACTCCGGACAACCATGGGGGTTTAAAGTTTCACTTAAATCCTTAGATGGAGAAATATTTGGTAGATCTCTTTTGTTCCACTGAAAAACTATTGGAATATTTTCGATATCATAACCTTGTTCAATAAGATTATTTTCAAGACTTTTTAAACTCTCCAAATTAGCTTCCATTCTCTCAACCTGGCTATCAGCAACGAAGACAATTCCATCAACTCCTCGAAGAATTAACTTTCGAGAAGACTCATAAAACACTTGTCCAGGAACAGTATATAAATGGAATCTTGTTTTGAAGCCGCGAATTTCACCTAGATCTAATGGCAAAAAATCAAAGAAGATTGTTCTTTCATTCTCTGTATCAAGAGATACCATTTCTCCTTTAGCATCTCCAGTCGTCTTTTTATAAATGTATTGAAGATTAGTGGTCTTCCCACCTAGACCTGGACCATAATAGACGATCTTACAGTTAATTTCTTTAGTATTGTAATTTACAAAAGACATCTTAACCTCAAACCATTACATCAGAAAAT
>CAWUIU010000352.1:0-3896 GCA_963922285.1 uncultured Oligoflexia bacterium
TTATTAAGGAAGTTCTCTCGATCTTCATCGGTCACAATACAGTGAAGACAAGAAGCATCGACGATGAGATCAAACTCTCCCTTGACTGGAGAACATACATAATCATGCTTTTTAAAATTTGCTTTAAGATTGAGGCCCTTTGCATTCTTATTGGCCATTTCTATTGCCGAATCCGAGATATCCACACCAAAACTATCAATTCCTCTTTGTGTGAGATAAAGAGAAACTAAGCCTCCCCCTGTTCCTAAATCAAGACAATTAGCTATTGAATAATCTTTTGATAATACATGCTCATCTATTTTTCGAATTAATTGATGATCAAAAATATGTTCTACTTCAACTCCACGATCCCAAGAGATTGCATTTCTCTTCAATAGTCCTTCATAGACCATCTCATGCATTTCATAATATTTTAACATTATTGTCCTTTCAGAGGTTTCGCAATGTATTGCTTACCAATCTCATTTAGAGGCTCTGCCTCTTTTGCTTCAATAGTTTTCTTTACACCACGAAGAAGCTCTAAGAGTTCGATCTGGTAATTATGAGAAACTTTCTTTCCTTTGGATACTAACTTAATAAGTGAAATGGGCTTGGCTTTTTCTGAAATCCAAAAATCTACGGTCTGACCGTTTCTTTCTTTTCGATAAAGTGAGGCTAAGATTCTACCGGCTGGGACTTCAACCATTTCATCTTTTATTTTAAACTTTTGAATTTCTTCAAGTTTTGAAAAAAGGAAGTCATTTACTTGAACACCATTGTTTACGTTTAAGTATTCTGAAGTTAACTTTTGAGGCTTTTTAAAATCCTTTGCTTTCACATATCCTTCAGTTACAAATAAAGGTGAATCAGGCTCAATTCCAAAAATAAATTGTTGCCACAAATCAATCTTCCCAGCAAAGCCTGCATCTACAGAAGTATAATATTCGACACCTAAACGACTAAAACTAGACTCTGAAATATAAATACTTAAGTCTGCCTTGCCACCTTCTTGCATTACTAAAGAATACTTCGCCCCCTCGCCTGCATTAAAAGTCGCTGCCTTTATGGTTAAAGTTAAAAAGACTGCAAAGAATGTAATGAACCTCATTAGTAATTATCCATTAATTCATTGAGATATTTTTGAGATTCTTGTTGTTGTTTTTTGATGAGTTTCATTTGCTCTTGAATTTCTTTCATCTGCTCAGGAGGAATACTACCCTGATCAGAGGCGGGAATTCTTATTGCACCATTTGCAGCACTTGCGCCACCAATAGAGTTTCCACCTAAATTATTTACTTTTAAGCCAGAGCTACCATCAAGTGCTTTTTTGCCTTCCAGCTGAACAACTCTTTGTTTAAGATCTTCTATCTGCTTCATTAATGCAGCTTGATCCATCGAATAAGAACTTGAAAACAATAATAACGAACAAATTGAAATTTTAAATAAGGCCTTCATAAGTTAACTCCACTTAGTAATTAACTTAGTATACACTAATTTTAAATTTTATTGATACTTGGCAACATGTTGCATATATGTAATTTCAATATTTTAGATATAGTTTTCAATACCTTCTGGATAGACTTTATTACCTTCTTCAGTAATCTGCGAAAGACAACGCCAAACGGCCTTACCAACAATCTTACCATTCTCATTGATTTCATACTCTTCTCTTTCATCATCTGAATTTTCAAATTCTATTTCATAGAGAAAGACAATTTCGTCCCCAGGAGTTCCTTCAGATTCAAAAACGTTTTCAAAGACCTTAACCAGGTTTCCAACTTTTACAGCTACATTTATCTCTTCTAAGAATTCTCTTTGTATAGTTTCTTTTGAATGCTCAGAAAATTCGATTCCTCCACCAAGTGGCCGATAAAAAGTATCATTTGTATGCGAATCAACAGCACAATGAAGGAGAATTTTTCCATTCTTACTTCTTAAAAGTCCTAGAGACAAAGGTCGAATCATCATTGTTCCATCTCTCCAAAAATAAAAAAGGCTCCTTATATCAGGAGCCTTTTAAAGTATTCATTTAATATTTAGATTATTTTACGATTCTATCTCTCCAAGCTCTAATATCTTGAGCAAGGTAATCGTACTTCATTTCATCTAACGTGTACTGAGCAAATTCATAGTCAGTTGTATGAGTTAGACATTCTGTAGGACATACAGTTGTACAAAGTCCGCAGTAACAGCATAGTGCTGTATCAATCGTATACTGCATAAGATCTAGTTTAATCGAAGTACCATCTTTTGTTTTTAGAGCTGGTGCATCTTTATCTCTTCTTTTAGCTGTAATATAAATACAATCAACAGGACAAGCTGTTGCACATTGGTAACATGAAATACAATTTTCAGCGTCATTAAACAGACGTGATCTTGAGTTTGCAGGAAGCTCTTCTCTTACTTCAGGATACTCAATTGTAACTGGCTTTACATTGTAAACATATTTAAATGTAATTCCCATTCCCTTGAGTACTGTTGTTACTGCAGTCCAAACGTTTCTAAACCACTTTCCTACTGTTAGCTGATCATCAGTTACGAAAGTCATCTCTGCATTATTTGTGGTATTATTTGCGCTCATCGGTCTACCTCTCCAAGGACAATATCAATTGAACCAATCGTTGCAACGAAGTCTGCAATAAGTTGTCCTTTACCAAGCTCACCTAGCATTGATACGTGTGTAAAACACGAAGACTTAACTTTTAAACGATATGGTTTTGCTGTTCCATCAGCAACTAAGTGATAACCAAGCTCACCTCGAGGGCACTCAGTTCTCATATATACTTCACCTTTAGGTGGCTTAATGATCTTTGGAACCTTCCCCATAATTGGTCCAGCTTCAATACCATCAAGTGCTTGCTTAATAATTTTAAGAGACTCAAAGATTTCTCTTACTCTTACGTCATATCTATCCCAACAGTCACCAAGAGTTCCCATTCTTCCTTCACCAACTGGCACATCAAAATCAAACTTATCGTAGATTCCATAAGTTCGATCTTTTCTTAGATCCCACTTCTTACCAGAACCTCTTAGGACACAACCAGTTGCACCATATTCGTATGCCATTTTCTCATCAATGATACCAACGTTTGCCGTTCTCTCTCTAAAGATCTTATTCATACCCACGAGGTCATGGTATTTTTTCATCTTCTCTTCCATGTCTTCACAGAAGTTTCCGATTCTTCTTAAGTGGTCGTCTGAGAGATCATTCCAAACTCCACCAATCCACTTATAGTTATAAAGAAGTCTCGCTCCAGAAATTTCTTCAAAAATTCTTAAGATTTCTTCTCTGTCTTGAAATGCGTATAAGAATGGAGAGAATGCACCGAGGTCAATTGCATAAACACCAAAGAACATTAAATGACTAGCGACTCTTTGTAGCTCAGCGATGATAACTCGAATATATTCAGCTCTTTCTGGTACTTCTGTTTCAAGAAGTTTTTCAACAGCTAGTGAGTAACCCCACTCCATTGACATTGCCGCAAGGTAATCCATTCTATCAGTGAATGGAATAACACCACGGTAATCTAGTGCTTCACAGTGCTTTTCCATACAACGGTGTAAGTAACCAATGTGAGGAATTGCTTCAGAAACAATTTCTGAATCTGTTTTAATTTCAACTCTAAGAACCCCGTGAGTAGCTGGGTGCTGTGGCCCCATATTTACCGTAAGTAGGTCCGATTTTAATTTTTCTTGTGACTCGTTTACAAATTCCATTTATATGGTTTCCTTATTATTTTAAGCTGTCCATTTTTCTATCAAGGGCCTCAGAAAGTTCTTTTGTTACATGACCTTTCCAAGAACCTGTAATCTTCTTTGGCTCATCAGAGTCAAGCTTTGCTTTGGCCAAGAAGTCAAAGTCACCTTGATTAATTTTATGTGCTGGATTAACTTCCATATCAAGATACTTTTCTTGA
>CAWUIU010000353.1:0-3882 GCA_963922285.1 uncultured Oligoflexia bacterium
TTGTTTTTGGTTGGTCCCTGAATTCACAGAGATAGATACCTTGCCAAGTACCAAGTAAAACTTCCCCTTGCTCAATAATAAGTTGCAGTGATGAGCCTGTCAGGAGTGTTTTCATATGAGAAGGTGAGTCGTCTTCGCCTTCATCAGTATGCTTGATAAAACTTAGGTTTCGAGGGACTACATGCATTAAGAAGCTCTCAAGATCTTCTTTTGCACTAGGGTCGTAACTTTCATTCAAAGTAAGTCCACAACTAGTGTGTGGACAGAATAGATGAAGAACTCCTGAGCGTTTCTTTACAAGCGCTACTATCTCATTCTTGATTTGATCAGTAATAGGGTAAAGCTTTTCGCCGTGCGTTTTAATTGTTAATCTTTTTAAGGCCATATTTACCTCTTTTATGATATGTCTTTTCTCTTAAAAAAACTGAGAGGAATACTCGCTAATTGCGCAGTTTTTTGCTGCCATGTGTAGTTTCCCTTTTTATAAGTATAATGAATTAAATGAGTTTTTTAAATATTTTACTTAAACAAATTAGCATGAAGGATGTTTTTGACATCGGTATTGTCGCTTTGATGATTTATCAAGTTTTGAAAATCGTTCACGGGACACGTGCTGTTCAGATGATATTTGGTCTTTTCTTTTTGGCTATTCTCTATGCTATTGGGATTAGTTATTCTCTTTATACGATAAACTGGATTCTCGATCATTTTTTTGACTACTTTTTCATCATCTTCATTATTTTATTTCAGGATCAGTTGAGATCGGCTCTGGCAAACTTTGGCGTGAGAGGATCAGTCTTTAGCTTCTTTGATCGCTCAGCAGTTGTGACAGATATTGAAGAAATTATTAATGCAGCTTCACGTTTAGCAAGTAGTAGAACTGGTGCACTTATTTTACTGGAGAGGAAAAACGGTTTAGAAAATTATGTTGAAACTGGAACTAGATTAAATAGTGAACTTCATAGTGATCTTTTGCAAACAATTTTCCTCGCCAAGTCTCCACTCCATGATGGAGCTGTCATCATTAGAGAAAATAAAATTTTAGCAGCAGGCTGTTTCTTGCCTTTATCTAAGAACGTCGACGTCGACAGGAATTACGGAACGAGGCACCGCGCTGCAATTGGTGTTTCTGAAGTTTCAGATGCTGCAGTTATTGTCGTGAGTGAAGAAACAGGGCATATAAACTTTTGTCTCGATGGGACTCTTTACCGCTGTGAAAGCGATAACCACCTAAGAAGATACCTGAAAAACCTCTGGACTGATAAAAAGTTAATTTCTAAGGAGGGTCGGTAGATGAAGAAAAAATCAGCGAAGAGTCTTATTCAAGATCATGTGCTTAAAGTGCTCAGTTTATTCTTTGCAGTCTTTTTATGGTTCTATGTTGTTAATAGTGAACCGATTCTTGTTAAAAGGACTTTTAAAGTAAAGATTAAGGCTCCTGTTGGGAAAGCGGTTAATAAACTCTCACATAACTTTATTGAAGTAGAGTTAAAAGGAGCGCGAGCCTTTGTTGAGGACTACGCAAATGATGATTCTTCGCTGATCTTGAATCTCGTAAAAATTAAAGATAAGAGCTATCAATATAAAATTACTAACAAAGACTTTCTCTTACCATTTGGGGTCGAAATAAATAGGATTAGCCCGGTAAATATAAAAGTTTCATTTGATCGAAAGATTAAAAAGAAAGTCCCTATAAAAATAGAAGAGGAAGGTCGTTTACAATCACAACTGCATTTCACAAAGAAGAAGATTTCACCACGGGAAATAATGATCGAAGGCCCTATTAGTGCCATGAGAAAAATTTCTACTGTAAAAACTGAGCCTATTGACCTCGCTGAACTAGCCGGAGAGGGAGACGTCGTCGTCAATTTACAAGAGTTGCCCAGATTTATTAGTTATGAGAGAGTAACGACGACGAAATTATCTTATATTGTTAAGCCTAAGAGTGCGAATTACAATTTAAAAAATATTGAAATTACTTTTGTTGCAAAAACTAAAAAATATTTTACAAAAACAAAACAAGTATCCATGGATATTCTGGCTCCTGATGATGTAAGGCTTAAGAAGTCAGATATTAAGGTATTTGCAGATATTCCAAAATCTAAATATCAAAATATTAAGGTTAGGCTTCGTGCAGAGTTGCCAACGGGTGTACATTTATTGCAAATTCATCCACCATTGATCGATGTAAGACTAGAGTAAAGGGAGAAATAATGGCAGAGAGAAAGTTATTTGGAACTGATGGTATTAGAGGGAAGGCTAATGTTTACCCAATGACTGCTGAGGTTGCTACTGCATTAGGTAGAGCCGTCACGTCATATTTTCAAAAGAAAAATCCAGAACACACTCCAACGGTTGTCGTTGGTAAAGATACACGTCTAAGTTGCTACATGCTTGAACAAGCATTTGGTGCGGGAGTTTGCTCTCAAGGTGGAAGAGTTATATTTACTGGACCTTTACCAACTCCAGGAGTTGCATTTGTAACAAAGAGTATGCGTGCTCAAATAGGTGTTATGATTTCTGCCTCTCATAATAACTTTAGTGACAATGGTATCAAGATATTTGATCATAATGGTTATAAACTTCCTGATGAGGTAGAACTTGAGATTGAAAATCTAATTTTGAATCCAGAGTCTATCGAAATAAAGATAGACACAAAAATTGGTCGAGCAAAACGCCTTGAAGGTGTTGAGGGACGATATATTGTTCATGTTAAAACAGCTCTTGATGATCGTTATGATTTGACTGGTATGCGTGTTCTTGTCGATTGTGCAAATGGTGCTGCTTACAAGGTTGCCCCACTTGTTCTTTCTGAGTTAGGTGGAGAAGTCTTTTCAATCGGTGTTTCACCTAATGGACAAAATATTAATTTAAACTGTGGAAGTCTGCATCCAGAGGCTGCTGGAGAGGAAGTTAGAAAACTTCGTGCAGATATTGGCTTTTGCTTAGATGGTGATGCCGATCGAATTCAAGTCATTAATAGTGAGGGTGAAGTTGTTGACGGTGATATTTTAATTGGTGTTTTCGCTAAGCTTTTGTTGGATCAAGGAAAGCTTAAAAAAGGAGATACTGTTGTTGGGACAGTCATGTCAAATATGGGACTTGAAGTTTATTTAAAAAATCTTGGGCTCAATCTTCATCGTACGAAAGTTGGTGATCGCTATATAATGGAATATATGCGAGCCAATGAATCAAAACTAGGAGGTGAGCCATCTGGACATATTATTTTTCCAGATGATGCAACAACAGGTGATGGAACACTTGCTGCCCTTAAAACAATTGAAGCTATTAAGCATTTTGATATGACTATTGATGAGCTTGCTGGTGAAGTAACGTTATTTCCGCAAATTCTAAAAAATGTAAAGGTTAAAGATAAGCCAATCCTTGATAAGATTAGTAGTGTTAAAAAAGCTATTGAT
Organism: uncultured Oligoflexia bacterium; assembly: GCA_963922285.1. Classification (GTDB taxonomy): domain Bacteria; phylum Bdellovibrionota; class Bacteriovoracia; order Bacteriovoracales; family Bacteriovoracaceae; genus Halobacteriovorax_A. The sequence goes on from CAWUIU010000353.1 coordinate 3,420, forward strand.
GAAGCCAATAAAAAGCTTGATGGAAAAGGAAGAGTTATTATTCGTTACTCAGGAACTGAGCCTCTCGCTAGAGTAATGGTTGAAGGTGAAGATGAGTCTCTGGTAAATGATCTTTGTGATAACATCATCATGATCTTGCAAAAAGAAATTGGTTTCTAGGGGAAATAAAATATGTCGAGCAATGAAAAAGTGAGTGCACGACTTGGCGTTAATGTTGACCATGTCGCTACTCTTAGACAGCAAAGAGATGAAGGATATCCTCAAGTTGCTAAGGCTGCTGAAATCGCCTTGGACAATGGCGCAGATCAAATTACGATTCATTTAAGAGAGGATCGTCGACATATTCAAGATGTTGATGTTCCTCAGGTTAAAGAGGTAACGCAAAGACATGGTAAGCTTCTAAACTTTGAAATGGGCTGTTCTGAAGAGATTGCGAGAATAGCCATTGAGAATTCTCCAGAGT
>CAWUIU010000354.1:0-3877 GCA_963922285.1 uncultured Oligoflexia bacterium
ATTGACGAAAGTCCTACGATAATTATTGGTAGACCTCCCACATACATGAGATAAATTCCTAAAAGGAAAGATACTAGTAAGGTCGTTAAAAAAGCCTTCTTTACTTGTCCGGGCATTAAAAGTCCCTGGGCCGTCACTCTCTTTGGACCTAGACGATTGTCACTATCGACACCTGTTTTAAAGTCATAGTAGTCATTAATATAATTAGAAGATACTTGTAATAGAAGTGCGCAGAGTATGGTGACAACAAAAACGATGCCGTTAAAAGAGCTACCTTCAAATACAGCAATTGATGTGGCGAGTAGTACTGGACCAAGAGAAGCAGGTAGTGTCTTAGGCCTTGCGGCCATGAGGTAATATTTCATAACTTATATTTTTATTGTTCTTAATTTGTCGAAAATTTCGAGATTGGTTTTTTCTTCGATAATAACTTCGACGATTTTTACTCTTTTTTCACTCTTATTGATCTCACCTATAAAGTCTTCTTTTTTATCAACTCTTATATAGTCGATATTTGCAAAGGAGCTTACGATCGTCGCAAACTCATCATCATGGGGAGTTGTTAAAAGATCTATGTATTCATCATTTCGTACCGGTAGAAGTTTAAAAATTCCGCCGCCAAAATCATTAATAATGACGATCTTCACACTCTTATCTTTTATCTGATTGAGCATGTAGAGGGAGTTTAAATCATGTTTAAAACTCACGTCACCAATGACTAGACAAAAGTCTCGATCCTCTTCTTCAGAGTCAATGATACCGTTTAATGTTGCGTTGAAGCCTTCAATTCCACTAACTCCACGATTATGATAACTCTTTAATTCAAAGCTCTTATTTGGATGAATAAAGTTATCAAAACTTCTAATGGCCGTACTATTACCGATGAGAAGACTTAGTTTATCATTGGAATTTTCAATAATACTCTTAGATATAAAGGCAGAAGAAAGAGGGGATTCATCGATGACTTCTCTTTTCTTCGCCACAAAGTCATGCCAATTAACATGGGCCTTAGACTTAATATTTTTTTTAACTAAGTAGTTGATGAAATCTGTTGGGTCACAAATGAGCTTATCATTGTTAGCAAATCCAGGATCATGATGATTATCAAAGTTTGTGATATGAAGAACTGTAATACTTGGGTGTTCTTCTTGGAAGCGGTAATAGTGCTTACCAACGAGTCTTCCACCAATATGAATAATAAGATCCGGTCTATTCTTTGAAAATGTCTCATAAACTTCAGGATGATCAAATGAAGGAATGATATTATCTTCTAAGGTGAAGCTATATTTAATCTTACTCGTAACATCGATATACTTTGGAATTTGAATTTGCTTCAGTGATGCACTTAACTCGCTTTCATTGATGTCATTATCAATCTTTCCAACTACAAGAATAGGATTCTTCGCTGATGCCAATAAGTCATTAATCTGTTCATCAGCAGAAAATTGATGACTGATGTGATACTTATTGATTCTCTCACTATTATTTTGGGCCTCATCAATATATGACTGAGGAATTTCTTCAGATGTCTTATAAAGTGGTTCTCTTAATGGAATATTAATATGTACAGGTCGTCTATGTCTGATGGCCTTATTAATCGTATTTTGAATAAGAGCTCGAAGCCTTCTTGGTGATAGTGCCAGGGAAGGGGCATCAAGGTATAGACTATCACACACGTATGGTCCAAAAATTTTGGTTTGATCAATGGTCTGATTGGCATCAGTTTTAACAAGTTCCAAAGGCCTATCGGCACTTAAGATTATCATTGGTAAATTTGAGCGGTAAGCTTCAATTACAGCAGGTAAGAAGTTTGCAACAGCTGTTCCCGATGTACATGTTAGAGTTGGGAGCGCTCCATTCTTACAAGAACCAAGTGCACGAAAGGCAAGTGCTCTTTCATCAAGAAAGCTGATGGTTTTTCCTTTTCCGCTATTCATTGCAGCTAGAATCGGCGCATTTCTCATTCCTGGTGCACAGTAGTGCAGGAGGGCATCATTCTGTTCTATTTGATCAATAATGATTGATGACCAAAGTCGAGAAAGGTTTTCTGTATTAAGTAACTTATTCAAGCGTTGTCCTTATTGATGAAATTCTTCATTTTTTGCTTTGTTTCATTCCATTCTTTTGTGGGCTCAGAGCCTTGGACAATTCCACAACCACCATAAACTTCAATTGTGTTATTACTGATAAGACAGCTTCTGATTCCCACAGACATCTCAGAAATCTCTTTATTCATAAACCCTAGAGCAGAGGCATAGAAAGTTCTTGTTTCTTTCTCGATCTCTTTTATGAGCTTCTTACTTTCACCTTTTGGTGTTCCTGCAACTGCCGGAGTAGGGTGTAGAGTTTGAAGGATTTTTAACTTACTTTCATTAGTTATATTCGCTGTTATTTGACTGTGGATATGTTGAACATGTTTTAATTTTAAGATTTCTTCTTTCTTTGTGATTTTTGCACTTATATCAATAGAGTTTAAATTATCGATTATATAATCTGTCACAAAGCGGTGTTCGCTAAGCTCTTTTGGATCTTTTAAAAGCTCATCTGCCAGTAGCTTGTCTTCAGACTCAGCCTCAGATCGTGGTCTTGTTCCTGCTATGGAGTCGATAGCGATGTTATTTTCACTGATACGATAGAGAGTCTCTGGAGAATAAGAGATAAATGTAGTTTTTGGATTATATTTAAAAAGAACTTCATATGAGTGATTGTTCTTTTGAACGTTTCTTAAGAAGTAATCTGCTGGATTTATGATGTTTGCGAATTGACCTCTATATTTACGATGAAGGACAATCTTACTGAGATCACTCTCGCTGATAGAGTAAAGAGCATTATTTACCATTTTATCCCACTCTTCTTTAGCTGGGGTTTCAGTAGTCTTTAAGAGATCAAAGCTATCGCTCTTTTGTGGGGCTTTTTCTCTATATTGTTTAATAATTTTAGAAAGACATGGAGATTCAGTGATGTCATCCGTTAAAGAGTTCTCAATTAAAACAAAGGTTTCATTGATTTTCCCAAGCACATACTTTGGTAAGAAGAAGTGTCCATATTGATCATCTATGTTGTCAAAGAAGTATGAGCCAGGAATAAATAAATCTCTATTCTCAGCTAGTAGCTTTTCTAGAATTGTGATTTCTTCTAATGACTTAAAATCTTTTAAGCTATCAATAAAAAGTAATTCTAGACTACTGTCTTTATTCTTAAAGTAAAAGTAGCAATCAGAGTTTAAACCTGAGAGAAGTGATTTAATATTGATTTCTTCAATGGAGATACGTTTTGAGAAAGTAGAGCCAGAAAGAGAAACGTTCTCTTTGTTAGCTTTGACATTCTTAAATGTTAGTTCTTCATTGTTAAGCAATTACTTATCTCCAATATAAAGTGTCGCGATCCCAAACGTTAGTTCTTTGTAGTGAACATTTTTAAAGCCGGCCTTTCTCATCATTTCAGCGAAGTCTTCTCCGTATGGGAAGTCTTCAACGGTCTCATTAAGATAGCTATAAGCATCTTTGTGCTTAGAAACTAAATTCCCAACAAATGGGAGAAGGTGTCTAAAGTAGAAGAAGTAGATATTTCTAAAGATAAAGTTTTTCGGGATTGAGAACTCAAGAACCATTGAACGGCCACCTTCTTTGAGAACTCTGTTCATATTCTTAAGTGATTCTTGTGGATCTGGAAAATTTCTAATGCCAAAACTAACTGTTGTCACATCAAATGTTCCATCTTCTTTTGGAATGCTAACTCCATCACCAATATGCATTGATGCTTTCTTGTCTAATGACTTATTAGCAATCTTCTTAATTCCAAAGTCGATCATTCCTTGAGAAAGATCGATACCAACAACTTCATCTGTCATTGGAGATTTAGCGAGTGTAATTGTTAG
>CAWUIU010000355.1:0-3875 GCA_963922285.1 uncultured Oligoflexia bacterium
TTTTTAAACTTCCTTATTTTAGTTTCACTACATAATTATAACCCCTTCGTTCTTTACGGAGGCGACGTTCTAATTAGAACTCTATTATTATTAGCCGTTTTTTTAATGCCTAGTGATAAAAAGAGATTTAATTTTTCAGGAGTTAGTCTTTGGGTAGTTATTTCATGTTTATATCTGATGAGTTTTTACTACAAGATCATTTCACCTGAATGGCAAAATTTATCGGCAGTTAACAACGCTTTAAAGGTAAAGCATTTAACAACTACGTTTGGAGTACAATTTATAAATTCACATATACTTTTAGGTGCTTTTACATTCTTTACTTTGATATTTGAATTATCAATACCATTTTTATTAGTACTTAAACACCGCACTTTCATTTTAGCGGCTCTAGGATTGATACTATTTTTTCATTCTGGCATTATGCTTTTTCTTAAGGTGGGAATGTTTTCATTTATCTGCTTTTCTTTTATCATTTTGTTATTCCCCATCAATAGAAAGTTTAATTTCAAAATTACCCCCCTAAAACGAAGACAGAGTCATTTTAATGCAGTCGTTCTTTCATTCATTTCTTTGCTACTGATTTATGTTAATTTGGGACAAATCTGGAGTCCCAACGTATATAACAATCACATTATATCTCTCACGAGACTGGATCACCGCTGGAATATGTTCCATCAACCGAGTTTACAAATGCAAAATGATAATCAATATAGTTTTTTTATGTCACCAGTATCTGAATCACTAAATGAGAAAGAAATAATAAAGTTAATGGACCATCGATGGGTAAAGTTCTTCAGTAACTTTACTAATATTGATGCCATTGCATCATATAACTTAGAATATATTTGCAAGAAAAATACTAATTTCAAAAACAAAGAAATTACTTTTGAAATCAATACCCGTAAAAATGAACAATACTCGTACAAAAAAATCTGCGATTATAAATAGTATTACTGGAATATAGTGAACGAACTTGAAACGCGAATAATCTAACCCTCCATAAGTTCTTGCAGGCTATCAAGCCTCTAATTATAGAAGAGGTTAGTAAGTTGTTTTTATAAAAAATATGAGTAATTGTTTGACTGTGGTTGAGTCAACAAACTCAGTTTTCATAAATGAGTTCGAGCCGAATCGTTTTCTAAAACTCTTCGCTTATCAATGTAAATATGGGTTTTGTTATCTTTTAGAGTTAAAAGTTTACTGATCTGAGATTCAAGTACGGGAAATTCTCCTAGACTATTTGTTTATGCTAGAGGAATTTTATCCAAGATTTGGACTCGTTCTTAACTTATGTGTTTAGGTCTTTATTTAGAATATTGTGCTGTTAACCGAGTAGATCCCCTTATTGTGACAACTATTATTTGTAGTTTACATTAGCATCGTTAGACTCAATGAATTACCTAAGTTGTTGAAGTCTTATAGATGATTAAGTTTTTTCAGTTTTATTCCGACAAAATGCTGCTGAGTGTAAATCTGTGTTAAAGTCAATTTTAATTTTTCACTTTGGGAGGAGAATAATGAAGAAAATTATTTTAACGGCATGTGTTGTCTTGACTGGAAATTTATTTGCCTATACGGGGGTTGCAAAAAAAGCATGTACAGAGCAAAAAAACTCATGTGATAAAAGGGCTAAAGCTAAGTATGCAAAAGCTATGGAAGTCTATAATGCTTTGATTGTAAGCAGAGTACAATATCAAAATGCTGCTAGAAGGTCCAAATCATCTAAAGAAAAAAAGAGCTTTTTCAAAACATTGAAAAATTTAGATTCAAAAGTTAATAATGCAAAAAAATCAGTGGCAAAGGCAAAAAAATTAAAATCTAAAGAACTTAATATGTGCTCTGCTACTTTAGACAAATGTTTTTTTTCTGCTGAGCAAGCAGGCAAACATATTAATCAATGTAAAACAAAACAAGTGAGATGTATGGCCAGTGTTGCCAAATATCCTAAAGTTACTAATACATATAAAAAACAAGCTAAAAAATGTAAAAGAGAGCTTCAACAATGTTTACCTAAATCAGCTCCTGGTTTAGATGTGACATTGATGAGATAATTTCAAAGTAATAAATAAGAATGCATTATTAAACTCTAATTTGTAACAGTTGAAATATAACCTGACAGGCAATCCCTTTTGATCGTTGTCTGTCAGGTTAAATTTTGACCTTACTTCTTAGTCTTTTACTGTACTATTTGATTCTCAAAAAAATTCCTCTGTAACTGATGATCTATGTTGATATCAGAAGATTAAGCCCTTTTGTTTGTATTTATGTTGAGTGCTATAGTATTGATTCTGTACAGTCCACAGCGCACCGAGAAGATTCGACATACATAGCTAAAGATATTCTTATTTAATTCCGAATACTTAAATGGAGAAAAGCAAATGGACTTGACCAAAAATGTACTATCAACACTGATTTGCATAGGGGTTTCAGTTAAGGGAACTGCAATGACTTATGTAGTTAAAGATGGTGATACATTATCAGATATTCTTTATAAAAAAGTTCCGGGAAACATTTACGGTTCTAATAATAATCTTGATAAAGCAAAGCTTTTAAATCCAAATCTCATTTCTATTCATAGAGTTACTCCAGGTGAAGTTCTGACCTTACCTCAAGGTATTGGGAAATATACTCAATTTGAAATTGCTAGTGGTATCGCACAAGAAGATAACTACGTTGAAAGCAAGCAAGTTAAAAATGAAAAAAGAGAAAAAATAGCGAGCAAACTTCCAATGCAGAAAGTATTAGAAAAAGATCTTCATCAGTCAATTTTCTTTGGATTAAGGCTTAACAATGAGAGTCTTGCTGCAACGGAAAAGCAATCGGGTGAAAAAGAAATTTCAACATCAGATCTTTCTTATGGTGCCTTCTTTAGATGGTCCCATAAATGGAGTGATACACTTAATTTGTTTTTTGACGCTTCAATATCTAAGTTTAACTTTGATGTATCAAATGGCAAGACACTAAAAGAAGACGGTCTTACAAAAGCATACGGTGGAGTAGGAATACGATATAATTTAACACCAAGTCATTCTTTTGAACTCGGAACAGGCCTAGGTGAATCTTTTTTATTAAACTCCAAGACCGCAACTGAACTTGAGATTGATAAAGTCGTTATTCCTAGTATAAGTGTTTCTGGAAATCATACTATTAAGAAATTTGATAGTGGATATGGATTAAATGGTTTTTGGAGACTAGGTACTCTTTTACCAACTTCACAATCTGATTTTGATACAGAGTTCGGAAACTATTGGAGTGTCGGTACAGGTTCATTTTATGAGACTGGTGGTAAAATCTTTAATATTTCGATCTCTTATGGACAGCGATCAGTCGAGACAGATGATATTGAACAAACAAATAAGGATATATCAATAAGTGCAGGAATAGGATTTGAATTTTAATGAAAGCAATAAAGGCTATTACATTTCTTTTAACACTTTGTTTGCTATCAAGCTGTATAGATGAGCTTCCTGAAGATGGAAATCTAAATTACTGCCCGGGAGTAAGACTTGATGATGGAACTTGCCCTCAGTCAACGAGTAGCGGAGGAAGTAGTACAATTAGCTCTGGTTGGGATTTTTCTAACTCATCAGATTATAGTTTTAATTCTAACTTTGTTGAAATTAGTTCAGGTCGTGCAGCTCTAAGAGAAATTGACACAAACTTCTCAGGAAGTGATTTTTCCAGTGGGAGCCATGTGGGGACTCATTCTGACAATAGTAAGGTCGAGATGATTAGTAAAAAACACAATAATTTGGATTTAAGAAATATCATACCAGATAAAAACTCTGATTTAGTTGGTTATTGGAAGATGGATAATGATTGGAGTGATCAAACTGGAAATCATCGTTATCTCTACGTTGTCGGCGATCCAT
>CAWUIU010000356.1:0-3870 GCA_963922285.1 uncultured Oligoflexia bacterium
GAAAAAAATCTGATCCTTGTTCTCTTTTTAGAATCATTCTCGATCAAAGTGACGAGCGAGGAAGTGAGGCAGCAGATGCAGCTTGTCAACCAAGAGAGCGTGGCCGTTTTAGTCACTACTATGATCGTGCATGGAAGTACCTTTCACGTAAAACTGGTGATGTTTTTAATTCATTTGTAGATACTGAAAAGCATATTAAATTTGCACAAGATCCACTAGCTCCAGTTAGATTACATAGCACGCTTGGTTTACCAATGGACCATCGTATATTTTTCGAAAATAATTCTGATATTGCTATAGGTGATGTTATCGAACATACGACATTTTATAATATTAAACCCCTTGGGTTAAAAGTTGATCTCTTTGGCTTTCTTAGGCCATCGTATTCGAAGTTTAAAAGAATTTTTAGAAGTATTGGTTACAAGAAGGTTCTTGGTAATAAAGTTATAGTAGAAATTGAAGATACTCAAATATCTGGTGATACTACTGAAGTCTTCAGGATAAGGCCTAAGATACTTGGGTTTATTAAACTAAGCCTTGGTAAATGGGGGGGGGAAGACTTTAGAGAAGAGAGTCTTGTTCAAAGATTTGAAATTGATTTAATGAAAGACAATGGAGTAGAGTTTTTTAAAAAAGTATTAAAATCATCTTATACTCCAAAATTAGATCTTCATAAAGATACTTTGTTAATTGATCACTCTGAATATGAAGACAGCGTTTTTGCTCATTCACCAGTTTATAGTGATGGCTATGGAGAGGATAATCGTTTAGTTTTTAAAATACCAGGCACTTTTTATAGTGAAGACCGTTCATACTTTGATATATCAAAAGTTACTTATGAAAATGATAATTATATTCAAGGAGAAAAATTTCTGAAAAAGAGATTTAAACATGATGTTGATATCGATCTATGGCTATTTGAAATTAAGAAGAAGGATTATAGTTTTGATTGTAATGTAAAACTAGAAGCTCAGGAAAATAAATTCCAGTCTTCCCTAAATATTGAGTGTAAGTATTTTAATCGTTATGCAGAAGCTAAACATGTTAAAAGAGTAAAAGAAACTCTTGATATAGTGTTAAATGGAAAACTTTCAAAAAGAGACCGTAAAACACTTGAAAATTTAAAAATTAAGGATCGTTCTCGCCTTTCAATGGTATCAAATATAAGTTTTTCTACTGATAGCATTTATAATATTGTCACAGCTAAAGAAGATCAAATCTATGCTGAAGTCGCCAAAATGTTATTCGGAGAAGATACTCCCAATATTTTTGCAAAGAGATTTCATGATAAATGGAAAAGAATGAGAGATACACGTTTCAATCCTCTCCTACGTAACTTAAGATTTAATAAAATGTGTTCAAGAGCTTTAGTTCATTATGGGATAGTCTCTCATATTAACGAAAAATTTGATCAATTCAATGGAATAGTGGGAAATAACAAGGGGGTAAGAAAATTTAGATCTGGTTATTGTTATAGTTATTTTAAAGTTGCGAAAAGCTTTGTCGACGATATAAAAGCTTTTAAATCAAGTCTTGAAAAGGATGCAAAAGTAGAAAAAGTTTTAGATGTTATGTCTAGCTTAGACAAAGCGGGCATAATACAAAATTTACTTGTACGCCTTGGTGGAGGGATTAGTCGTAAGAAAGTTCGATATTCATACGCTATAAATTCACCCGCTCTTGAAAGTAGTGTTATGAAAACAAATGGAATCAATTATAATGCAGGGTTGCCAGTAATAAGAAGAAGTATTCTTGAAGAAATAAACGATGAGTTTTTTCCAAGAATTAAACGTGTTTCTTACTCGATGAATTCGTGTAAGTTAGGTAAGCTGAAAACTAAAGTTGAATTTCACTATCCTATTGGTGATATCAACAACTTTAATTTCGATTTCAAAATGAACACGGCATCTTTTAGTAAAGAAGAAGAAATTATTAAGAAAAAGATTACTGGAGATAAGATAAAGGTGATTAATGACTATGAATTTGTCTTTGACTTAGATTTAGGTGATGATTATCAATCTACAAAAAAGTTTAACTTATATTTGAAACTTATGAATAATCAAAACTTTCGCTTAAGTAAAGAAACTAAAACACTTCTACAAAGACTTCGTAAATAATAGAGGGCCCCAGTTAGGGGCTTCTCGTTAAGTCCTCATTTTCCAATCATGATAAATCATTTCTAGCCTCGGAATTATGAGGCGTTGGTAGCTTTTGAAAAGCTCCATGCGACTTCTGTCTTTTGCCGCATGATCAGCTAAGACTCTTAATGTTTCAACATAAGATAATCCCTGACAGAGCGTTTCTGCATGAACCATAAGCTCATCTACATTTTCTTGTGCCATCCATGCCTTAAGATTAAAGAAGTCACTGAAGTTATCAGGTCTTAAGCACTTTGTAATAAGTGCAAGGACTCTTTTTTTAAAGTCAAAGTGGATATCATTAAAATCTTTGATGCTTTCTGGATTGTCTGAAATCCAATTTGCTGCCGGGTTTTTAGCGAGAATTCCGCCTAGAAAGTTTCCGGGATCTTTACTTGCATATTTTACAAGATCTTTAAGTGCCATAAGTGCCTGCACTTGCGATGTTCCTTCATATAGAAGCGGACCAAAACTATCCCGATGATATCTCTCAACAGGGTATTCTTTCATATATCCGTATCCACCTAGAACTTGAATCGCTTTTTGTGTTAGAGTCAAATTTGCTTCACAAGCATAGTATTTTACAAGTGGAGTTCTCTTACGCGTCCATTTAGAAGCTTCTTTATAGAGCTCTGATTCTTCTTCACTGAGTTCTCCATATTCTTTCTTTTTAAGATCAAGTTTTTGATGAATGTCATAATAAGAAATTGTATCCACAAGTAAGGCCCTAATAGCATCTCTTTCTGTTTCAAAATCTTCTAAATTTCTCTTCATTAGAGGTAATTTTGAAATAGGTTGATCAAATTGTTCTCTCTCATCAGCATATTTTCTAGCATAGCCGATTGCTCCTTCAATACAACCTAAGGCCTGCATACCTACAGCAATTCTTGCTTCGTTCATCAGATGAAGCATGTATTTAAAACCTTGACCTTTTTCTCCTACAAGTTTTGCTTTTGAATTTTCAAAGACTAATTCACATGTAAATGTTCCATGCATTCCCATTTTATGCTCATTTTTAGCAACTTGGTAATTAAGTGTCCCATCACCAATATCTTGCTCACAAAGAAACATCGATATTCCGTCAAGCCCTTCTGGTGTACCTTTAATTCTAGCTAGTACAAAACAGACTCCGCCTCCTCCATTTGTTATAAAAATCTTCGATCCGTTTAAAAGATAAAGGCCATCATCTGTAGGTGTTGCGCTTGTTTTAAGTTTAGATAAATCTGATCCACTACCTGGTTCAGTTAAGCACATGGATCCACTGAGTTCTCCAGCAACAATTTTTGGAATTATTCTCTCCTGGTCTTCTGTTTCACAAAAACGATGTACCATATCAGCTATTGATGTAAAGAAAGCCAATTGCGTACATTGACCTAGACAGGACCTTGATAACTGCCCAAGTAATATCATCAAGCTAGGACTTGGCAGACCTAGACCTCCAAACTTTTGATCAAGAGGAAGTCCAAAGGCCTGTAGCTCAGTTGCCTCACGATAGAATTTAGAAAGTGCTTCGCTTGGTACAGTTCTGCCATCCACAACAGTTCCTGCTCCTTCACGGTCTATCTTTTCAGCGTTTTCTAATACCGATGTAGACGCCCAAGCACCGGTTTGGGTTAGGAGCTCACTGATAAAGTTTACTACTTCCTCTTTATTCTCAAAGCCATCTTCACTAGGAAAGTTTGGATAGTAGAGAGGGATAATCTTGTCCCAGTCAATTGCGTTTTTAAACAGC
>CAWUIU010000357.1:0-3859 GCA_963922285.1 uncultured Oligoflexia bacterium
AGAGTATTGAACACAATATCGAAAAAGTTAGATCACTTTTCCAAACAATCCCAGTTAAAATTTAGTCGATCTGGGCAGGTATATATTATTCCCACGAAATTTGGGATTGCCTTTTTCTTCATAAATTTTATTAGTTTTGTTATTGCTCTCGCGTTTGGGCATCAATTCTCATATTTGTTTTCAATTTCACTTCTCGTCATTTTTGTTATGACATCATTTATTTCTAACCAATATTTAAAAAATATAACTCTAGAAGAATTGGATATCTACTGTGCAACATCTATTGATGCAGAAGCAGCAGTTCCTATACTCTTAACTAATAAAGAAGAGAAGGTCATCGATATTGTATTTTTCCATGATGACGAAAAGCACTCTTACACAAGTAATGAAGAATCATTACAAGAGAACTTTCATTTGAAATTCGATAAACCTGGAGTCTATCGAAAAGTAAAAATAAGACTCGAAAGTACTTTTCCATTAATGTTATTTCAAACCTGGAGATACTTTCATTTAAAGACAGAGATTATCGTCCATCCAATAGCAAAAAGGATGGAAGTAATAACTGAAAATGATAAAAGAGGCCCTGTGCATGATATTGAATTCAGAAGATTTGTTCCAGGAGATAAGTTAAACAAAGTCGACTGGAAGATTTATGCTAAAAAAAGTGAGCTCATTGTAAAAGATGATCTAAAGATGGATTCAAGTTTTAATATTCTTGATGAAAAAACAATTAAAAAGTATGGAGAAGATGGGCTAGGTAGCTTATGTGCGGCTATTCGTTACCATATCGAACAGAATCGAAGTTTTATTTTTAAGTCTCTAAATGGAAAGGAGGCTCATTATTCTAAAAAAAATAAAATGTATCAGCTCATGGGAAATTTAATTGAAGAATTTTACTCTTAGATACTTAGATCTAATATTATTCATTATCCTAACATTTTTCATATTTTTTGAATTGAATTTTGTTATTTATATTTTCGCAGCACTTATTTATATAAGTTTCCTCTTTATTGGAAAAACTCGTCTGTGGCCCTATATAAAAAGACTATATACCGTCTTTTCTCTTATTGTGCCGATTGGTCTATATGGAACGATTAAAAGTGTAGAGGTTGCAACTGGAATTTTAATGATTCTAACACTGCTAAAATATTCTGAAATCGAAAAAGAGCGTGACCTTTTAAATTACTATAGTCTTGTTTTTCTCTATATGGCCATGTCTGTGATCTTAAGTGATCAAATTCTTTATCTACTATATCTCTATTTCCATCTTTATATGATTTTTAAGCAGATTGTTCAGATAAAGAAGATAAAATTAAAAAGTATCAAGTTTAAAAAGATACTTTTTCTTTCTAGTGTCTTTACCTTTATTATTTACTTTGTCATACCACAAGTCAGTCTTGGTAATTTTTTTCGCTTTAATAAAAAAATCGCAACTGGAGGATTTAGTCGTTCTCTTAGCCCTGGTGCTTTTAAGGAATTAGTGCAAAATAATGAAGTTCAATTTTATGCAGATTTTAAAGATGATCTTAAGAAGTCTCCATATTGGCGTGGGATTACTTTTGATCAAACAGATGGTAAGTTTTGGTCTAGTTTCCGTGGTCGAAACTTTAATAGTGATTCAGTTTTTGAATATGACGAATCTGTTGAAGAAGTCGCAAATATTACACTTCTTAAACAAGAAGAATTACCGGTCTTACGTCTCGAAGAGACATACCCATTCGCTAATGGACGTCCTCTAAAGTCACGCTCTGATTATTATGATATTCAAAATGCTAAAGTAAGGCGTTATAAACTAGTTGAGTCTAGTCTTTCAAGAGGTGTCTTTAAAAGAAATCTTTCGTATCCTAAAAGACTAGAGAAATCTCGTTTTTATAAAGAAATACAACAATTTCAAAATCTCGATGTGCAAAGGAAAGTTCGTTCACTGCTAGGTTATTTACGAGATTTAAAACTTAATTATTCACTAGAAGTTCCGCTTGATAATACGAAGAATCTTGATTCTTTTCTCTTTGATTATAAAACAGGTTATTGTGAACATTTTTCATCTAGTTTTGCCCTTGGTTTAAGAATGCTTGGAGTACCTGCAAATGTTGTTGGTGGTTTCTATGGTGGAAGGCTTAATAATGTTGGTGGGATTGTTATTGTAAGTGGAAGCAATGCCCATGCGTGGACAGAATACTGGAATGGAAGTAATTGGGTAAGGATTGATCCTGTTTCAGAAATTGCTAGTAGTACGAGCTTACCGGAGAGCTTTATTGGCGAGTTTGGAGCCTTTAGTGAAAATAAGGTTGGTTCGCGGTTTAAAATAATTGATTATCTTGAGAACGTATATCTTCAGTTAAATGCTATTTTCTTTTCTTTTGATATTGATAAGCAAAGAGAGCTCATGTTAGTTATTGTTGCAAAATTTAATGAGTTTAAACGCTCATTTAAATTGATTTATCTTGTGAATTTAGTCGTAGGCATATTAGTAGTATTTACTATCTTTATTGGTTTATTACTACTTGTTGTACCTGATCGCTTATTATTATTCGTTCTTAAAAAGAGAGCTGGTAAGAAAGGTCCGTCAATTGAAGTATTACTTGATAAGGCAAAGTTAGTCGATGTTGATTTAAAGAAAAGATTTATTTTCGCTTTTAATCAGAATCATTATGACTTAAAAAATAAAAAGTCTCTCTTTGATTTTAAGTACATAAAACTTAAGAGAGACTTGTTATTTAAGTTAATATTTTAGTTTTGTTTCGTTACGGTCGTTCTTAAAACTTTTAGAAAAATGTCTCTTTCTTCTTGTGTTAGATCTGTTTGGGTTACTATTTGATTAAAAGCTTCTAGATAATCATTTCCTGTTGGATTTTCTTTTTGCTTTGCAAGTTCTGTTGCAGACTCTTCTATGATCTGTAGGAAATCATCTTTTACGTTATTGTAAGTGTTGGCATCTGATTTTGAAATAGAGTCCGGTAAGTTATTTAAATCCAGCTCTTTCAATTCTGTTGAACCTGTTTCTTGGTCAAGAAGCATAATTCCAAGAGTAAGGTTAAAGATACGTTCACCAATATTCATGTTTTCTTCGACAAAAGAATCCTTGCTATAAAGATATCCTGCAGCAGGTATACCAAATGCACAGCTAGCATTAAGTCCAGCTCCATTAAGTGCACAAAGTGAAATACCAATAATTGCACTAGGAATTGGTGCAATAACAGTAAAGGCGGCTTTGGTTGTGAAAACAGTAAAAGTTAAGGCTAATGCTGTCATTAGTTTTTTCATATATAAACTCCATATTATTAATGGCGTGACTATAGCACAGGTTTGACTAAGTGTGTCATGGTGTGAATGTTTTACTTAGTTTATAAGTGTATGTAAATACTAAGCTTTAAAACTTCTGTGTTTTTAGAATCCATAATTGAAACCACCAGTCTCATCACTTATGGCCTTAAGAATTTGATAAAGTTCTGAAGTTTGTGAGAAGTTCTTCTTGCCAACACCTATTGTATTAATTTGAATTTTTTCTGAGTTCATCATCTTAATCATTGAAATAATTTCATCTTTCGTTCCATCACCTGGCGCCCCATCACTTAAAAGAACAATGTCGGATATATTACCATAATTTCTCATGACAAAATTAAGAGCTGCCTTTGTTGGTGTGCCACCGCGAGGCTGAAGACTATTTAAAAATTGATAAACCTCATTTTTTACATTTAGGGTAAGAAGTGGTTGAGTAAGATTCCATAATGAATAGTAGGGTTGATTTTGTGTATGAGGATAGTAAACCACATCAATGTGATACTCTTCATCCATTGAAGCTATGAGCATTTTCAGTCCGGCCTTGACTTGACCAATTTTATCTCCATTCATACTTCCA
>CAWUIU010000358.1:0-3852 GCA_963922285.1 uncultured Oligoflexia bacterium
TCTGTTCGTCATGATTTTTTTACTAGCGTATTGTTTAAAAAATTAAACCTTAGGAAGACTCTCAAATACAAAAGTTCTAATCATTCACAATATTATTTTTGTAATGATAAAAATTATTTAGTTGGATTGTTCGTAAATACGCAGAATCAATTTCGTCATATAAGACTTGGCAAGCATTTTAGACATGCAATGGCCCTCGATATCTCGGAAAAGGAATCACTGGAATTTATTGAGAAAATAAATAAAGATCAACTATTTTCAACATTGCCTTGGAAGCGACTAAGAAAACAGAGTCTTATTTTAAGACCATTAAGTTATCAGTACCTAACTTCGCAAAAACCCTTTAAATACTGTCTTCGAATACATGATGGGATGTGAAAGATTTACATAGACAACTTGTTTTACTCGCATGTTTTGCTGCGTCGCGCTATAAGTTCATATACATTTTTTTATAGAGGAGATGACTATGAAGATAATGATCCAATTCTTTGTCTTATTCTCTCTCTTGTTTCAGGTCCAAGCGCAAGAAACAAAGGAGAAAGAGACATTATTTAATTCTATCAAGGAAATTTACGTCAAAGGTAGTGTTGCTGATGAAAGCCTTTTCTTAGTTTTAGGTTTTGAAAATGCTCATCGATTTGCTAAGCAAACTGCAAATTCAATTATGGATAAGGAAAATCTTGTTGATATTGGTAAGGACGTTGCTGATACATTTTCTACTGTTGGAGACTTTTATTCTAAGGATGAAGGACAAGATGATAGTGATTATACATCTCTTGTTAAAGATTCAGCGAAGTTCTCTAAAAGACATCTTGGAAGAGTCTTATCGAGTCCTTGGAAGTCTCTAAGTAAGATTCCTCAATCTTTTAAAGTTGGATTTGAAAGAGCTGAAGACTCTCTAAATAATTCGTCAAGTGCTCTTGTAGGCTCAACTAAGTGGGCAGGACATGCAGTTTGGACAATGATTAAAGGTTCATACTACCTTGTTATTGAAACGCCTGCTGTATTTGTTGGTGAAGCTCTACTTGGATCAGCTGCTCTTCCTCTGACTGTTGCAGGAGCACCGGTTGCGACACTTGGATATGTAACTTTAAGACTTGGTTGGGAAACTGTTCAGTTGTCATATGAAGTAACAAGAGCGATTATCGCAGCTTCTGCCTCTGTTCTTGGTTATGCTTATGCAGCAATTTCAACTACAGTTGCTTCAAGTGTTGTTATTTTAGGTGCAGCGACGATGGCGACAGCAAGAGGAGCTTACACAATTGTTTCATATCCATTTAAAGCTGGTAGAGTCGCAAATGTAAAGGTGCAGACAGAGATTAACTATAAACATTTAGAAGATTTTGCAAATGACGTGAGGGATAATATTAATAGTGATCTGTTGGAAAAGTATAATGTTGATTCTGCTGTTCTATATAACGATACTGAAACATATAATGCGAAGAGATACTACTCAGCAAAGCTTGTCTACAAAGCAAAAGATAGTGACGTAGATGCTTTTATTCTAAAGATAGGTATTGACTTTGATAAAGATAAGACTAAACAGTTTATTAATGTCGAAGCATTCTCTAAGAAAAAGCACTTAAAGACATTAGCGAACAGAAGTGAAAGAAAAGAGAAGGAAGAAGAAATGAGGGCAGACTTTGAGTTGGTCGTGACAGATCTTATTGAGAAATTTAGCGCTGGACAGGAGGAAGAATAATGAAAGCAATCAATAATACCTTAAAGTCATTGTTAGTTTTATTATTAATTCTCACTTCAGCCTTTGCTGATAATGGGCCAAGAGAAATCGAACAAGATCAAAGTTATGGTGAAGTTCTCCGTGATATTTATCAAAATGGAGAGTTAGATGATCGATCGATCTTTATGGTCTTAGGTTTTGAACAGGCAAAAGAATTTGCTGGTGATATTGGATCATATATTACTTCAACAGATGACTTACGTGATATTGGAGTTGAAATTAAAGATGGAGGTAAAGACTTTTTAGAGATTCTAGAAAGAACTCCGCGAATTGTTAAGGGTGCTGCTAAATACTCAATTGACACTTTAAAAGAAGTCATTACAGCACCAAAAGACACTCTTTCTAAAATTCCTACTGCTTTTAAAGTATCAATGAATTATGCAAGAGCAGGGTATTATGAGTCAGAAAGTGAAGTCATTGGTGGCTTCAAGTATGCAGGGCACGCTACTTGGTTTCTTGTAAAAGGATCGTATTACTTACTCTTAGAAGCTCCTGCTAGAGCAGTTTTGGCAGCAGGGTTTGGTGCATTCGCTGTCCCTGGTGCAGTTGTTTTAAATGGAATATATGCTTCTTACAAGCTTGTTGTTGGGACTGCAAATGCTGCTATTTATCTAAGCTTTGAAACAGTTAAGACTGTTGCTGCTATAGTTGGTCAAGTTGCGACTTTAGCATACTCTGCATTATCGACGACGACTGTCGCTGTTGTAACCTCAGTTATTGCACTGCCAGTTTACATTTTTCAAGGAATAAAAAATGTTTCCAAACTTGTGTCCTTGAAATTGATAAAATCAACAATATTGTCTAGTAATCTTGACTTAGTCTTAGATACTGCTGAGCAAAGTTTAAAAGAACTTGCTGAACAATTAAAATTGACTGGACTAGAGATGAAGTTTAGAAGAGTAGGTAAGACATATCGTGTTTACTTAAAGAAGGGAAAGACGACTCTTGTTAGAATGAAAATTAGTACAAATCGTACAAAAGCAAGATTTAAGACATATTTCAATAGAGATCTTTATAGACAGCTAAAAGAACAAGGCTACGATAAAGAAAGTCTCAATGAAATTATCTCAAGTGCAATCATCACTGTCTAAATATTGAGGCCGACACCGTCGGCCTTCTTTTTTATACGACTATCTTAAATTCCGTGCGTTTCGATAAACCTCTACTTTTAAAGAGCTGATCTTAACTTCAATGTATTGTCGAAACTGTTTTTTACATATACTCCTTAGACGAATTTTTATAATAATTTTCATTTGTTTGTAAAAACTAACAGAATCAATGAAAACAAAGAGATACTAACTCAAAGCTCTAGTACTTCTTTATTGAACTCCTTATAAGGGTTACATCGATTTATTTGTTGAGCATTATTATGTAGTTAAAGAGTCATGCTGCGACCGTTGTAAATCACCTTTAAGCCGTAATATGGGCTATTACAAACAAAAAATACAAATGATACCTGCTTTTAGTTTTAAAGTTTATGCTCATCTTAAAAGACGTATTTTAATTCTAAGTATGTACCAATAGATTTACGATGACTTAACCTAAAATGTTACAGACACGATAATTCGTATTCTTTTTCGACACTTTCAAAGAAGATATGAAAGTATTTCAATCAAGTATTTATGTGATCAAAAATCTTTTATACTTAATTTATATTATTAACGACTAGCTGAATAAGCGAGGTAATTATGAAAAATTTATTAGTATTTTTAATATTCCTAACATCTTTTTCTGTCTTAGCTACAAATAGTATGATTGAAAACAGTGTAAAGTGTAGTTTTCAAGAGGGTGGAAAAGAGTTTGCAAGTAGACCAGTGTATACTGATTCTAATGTGATGGTTACTGAGGGATATTTTGTTATTGATGATGAGTACTTGCATTATCGATTAGACAGAGATTCGAACAATATCCTTGGGCTTAGAGTTAAGTACTCAGATGACCTATACAATCAGTTTCATTCATTTGGAAATGGTTCAGATATAAGCTTCGAAGGAAAGATTGAAGACATAAATGTTTCATATCAATGCAATGGAACCTGGAATATTTAATAGTAAACTGGAGTTGAGCCATGGTAACTAGACAGTTCTCCAATGTGTTTTTGAATAGGACGA
>CAWUIU010000359.1:0-3849 GCA_963922285.1 uncultured Oligoflexia bacterium
GTGCTCTTCCGATCTTAATTGCATAAGAAAATTTGAACATGCTCCATAACCAATCTTGGATGTAGAAGTTTTTTTCCATAATGGTTCACATTGAAAGAGTGTGGCGTTAAGTTTTTTTGCGTAGTTTTTCATTTTATTTTCAATGTATTGATAGATCTTTAATGAGTCGCCAATGAGTGCGTAATTTCCCATTGTGGGACTAAAGCTAATGAGATTACTATTGAGAAGGTCTTGGTCTGATGTATATTTGACGTCAGTTTGTTTTCCTATTATATGAATTGGTACAGTATTATACTTTGTAATTCGTTCACTTTGAATGATTTTTGCAACGAGGTTGTTTATTAGTAAAATACTATTTGTAAGGTCACCTTTAGAAAAAGATCTTATCATGACTTTAGTGTCTTCACCTCTCGCGATATCTATTTCACAGGGGGTCTTTACTTTTATTCCAAAAAGATAAGCAAGTTTTTGAATTTGTTCTTCTTGAATGTTTTCTTTTAAAGTAATGACTTCTGTGTGCATTATTTATTCCTTAATTCATAATTATAAATATTTCTTTTGTAATGATTGATAGCAACTGGGTCCATGATAACACCGTTACTGATAAGCATTCCATTTTTTTTAATGATGTTTCGAGTTTTCAAAAGAGCATTTTCGTACTCTGCTTTTGTTGGGAGATAGATATCGTTAATGGATTTTAATTGCTTTGGGTTAACTGTTGCTCTCCCCGCAAATCCAATTTGTCTTGAATATTGGCAGTCTTTTGTTAAACCTTCTTCATCATCGAGAAAATTATAGACTGAGTCTATTGGAATAATATTATAGGTATTCGCAATAGTTACAATTTTATTTTTTATATATTCTAATTCATGGCCTCGTTTTGTTCTTCGTTGATTTAAATTTGCAGCCCAATCTTCACCTCCAAGGCACAAACTCGTCACTCTTGTAGTTAAACTAGCAATTTTATGAGCATTGGCAAGTCCAATAGGGTTTTCAATCATTGGATGTAGTTTAATTGTTCCATGTTCAATATTATTAAATTCTTCTAATTTTGAAATTGTTTCGTCAATTAATTTCACCTCATCTGCATTCGTGACAGATGGGATGCGAATCGCATCTGGTTTTTGGGATACTATACTTTTAATATCTTCAAGAAAAATATCATGTGAATATGGAGTATTTATTCTAACTGTAATATAGAGATTTGGCATTTGGTCTCGTAAGTAAGGAATTGCCTTCGTGACAAGAGATCTGCCCTCATTCTTTTGAGGATATTTTGTAGCAAATTCTAAATCTAAAATTATTGAATCGACGTTAATAATTGGCAGCTTTGTTATAAAGCCCGCATTATTTCCTGGAACAAATAAATGTGCTCCATTGAGATTTATATTTTTCATGGCCATCCCTATTCGTGTCAAAATTATAAACAGAATTTAAAGGGAAGTCATTAATGAAGAACTAATCTTTTATAAAAAGTTAGCACACATGAGAAAGACTTTTTTTATATCGAGCGTCTTTGAAAAGTATATAAAAGTTGAGTAGAGCAATCAGGAGTGAGCCAATTGCAAAACTATTTAAAATCAAAGTTATAATACTTGAGTCGGATGCCATATATATAAATTGAGTTGGCTTATTAATCGAAGTTATGACTCTTGGTACGAAGTTAAAGTAAAAAATACCAAGATTAAAAGAAAGGATCATATGGAGAAGATATTCACCACCACTTAGGCCACCTGAGCTTTCTCGACTTTTAGGCTCCTCAATAATATCCATGATTGAGACGCTGATATCGATAATCAGGACAATTAGCATAAGCAGACTGAATATGCCTCCAAATTTAAAATTAGCAATAACTCCATAAACTATAGCAAAGATAAGGTAGCGAATAAGGTGAAGCATCGTCTCTTTCAAGCACTGTTTCTTAAAGATCAATTTCTCTTTTTTAAAATGATAAATGTATTCGTCGATGACACCAATTGCACCCAGTGAAATCAATGCAATTTTTGCAATCAATAAGTTATCCATAACTACTTGTAACACATTGTGTTGGGGTGGCGTTCATTTTTGTAAAATTGCCATATTTAAAGGAAGTTACTAATATGGCCTTTAATGAAAAGAAGTCGACGAAATACATTCAAAGACCGCTGTCCAGAATGCCGTATTAATCAACGGTTATGCTTTTGTGAAGAAATGAATCAGAGTAAAAAGCTTATCGATTCACAAATCCGTGTATCGATAATAATGCATTATACTGAGAGGTGGCTTACTTCAAATACTGCTTACTTTGCGGCAAAACTTCTCGATAACTGTGAAATAATAGAAAGAGGTAATATAGGGACGCAGATTCCTGTAGATGATTATTTGTCTGAAGAATTCGATTATCTCTATTTATTTCCAACAGAGGACTCAAGGCCTATTGATGAATTTAAATCTGATAGACCTATACACTTAGTTGTTCCTGATGGTAGTTGGTCAAAAGCTAAAAAAATACATAAGCGTGAAAGAATTTTTAAGTGTATGCCTAAGTATCATTTAAGAGATGTTGGATTATCTAATTATCATCTAAGAAAATCTCCTGGAGAAGATTATCTTTGCACATACGAGGCTATTGCTCATGCTCTCGCTTCTCTTGGTGAGGTAGACACAAAATCGCAGATGCTGGACTTCTTTGATACTTTTGTTCAAAGAGTACTGGCTTCCAGGCGTGGTGACTTTTCAAATGCCAATCGTTAGAATCTTGCTATGTTTAAAATACATGTTTTAATAATTACTCTTTTCCTTTTTAGCTGTCATCACGAAGAATCTGAATTCATAATAGATGACCAAAGGCCCATTGAGGTTAAGATAATCTCACCATATTTTTTATCTTTTGCACTTGATCTAGCTCAAGTTGCTGGTGGTAAATGGTGGGAAGGCTCAAGCGACTTCTCTATGGGACGTGGTGGACGTAGAGCAACTCCTTTTGATTTTAAACGAGAACGTTTAAAGAATTTAGCTTCAATGTTATCTCCGTTTATTTTAAGGGTTGGCGGAAGCGAAGCAGATAGTATTTATTATTCATTAACTGAAAATAAATCCATTCCCAAAGGTTTCCAAACGACTTTAACATCGTCAATATGGAATGATCTCTATCAGTTCAGTCGTCTTAACGACGGTAAGCTTTTGTTTACATTAAATATTGGGCCTGGATATCGAAAAAATCGTAAATTACAATTTTCTCACTTTCACAAGCTCTTTTCATATATAAAAGAATCTGGACACCAAGTGAGCTATTTTGAACTAGGTAATGAGCTAAATGCATTCTTTCTAAACTATGGCTTTTCTGGGCAAATAACAGAGAAACAATATGCTTTTGAATTTTTAGAAGTAAAGAAAATTATGAAGAATTATTTTCCAAGTGCTAAGCTTATTGGTCCTGCAAATGCTTGGTGGCCGTTTATGGGAGAAGTCTTCTCCAGCATCGCTTTCTCTTCTCGTAAACTACTTACACTTTTAAATAATGAGATCGATATCTTTACATGGCATTATTATCCAACTCAGTCTCATCGGTGCCCGATCAATATTAATAAAAGCACAGAAAATTCAATGCTTAATCACAAAACTAGAAGCGCTATTAATCCTATAATGAAGAATATTGAAGAAAACATAAAGAAATATGCTCCAAAAGCTGAGATTTGGCTTGGCGAAACTGGACCTGCTCAATGTGGTGGAGAACCTAATGTATCGACTTCATTTAGCTCAACTTTATGGTGGATTGATCAAATCGGCAGAGTCTCAAAATCACAAACAACCCATATGATAAGACAAACTCTAAGTGGGAGTGACTATGGTCTTATCAACGATATTGAC
>CAWUIU010000360.1:0-3846 GCA_963922285.1 uncultured Oligoflexia bacterium
TATCATAGGCTCTGATCATGCTCCCCACACAAAGGGTGAAAAAGACAAAGGATATCCAAAATCACCGTCTGGAATGCCTGGAGTACAAACAACTCTCCCACTACTTTTGTATCACATGGAGAATGGTAAAATAACCCTCGATAAAATTCTAGAACTAATGGCCGTAAACCCTGCGAGAGTTTTTGGTATGAATAAAGGATCTATCGAAGTTGGAAAAGATGCTGACTTTACAATTTTAGATATGTCTCAAGAGTGGTTGATAAAGAATGAAGATCAGGCATCAAAGTGTGGATGGACTCCATTTTACGGGATGACGATTAAAGGGAAGCCAAAGGCAACTATCGTCGGTGGCCATATTTCTATGTTAGATGGAACGACATTTAAACCAAAGGGAAAAGCTGTATCATTTAATCGAGTTTAATTAAGTATATGAAGAGTCTCTTCCGGGCCCCAGCCACATGAGCCACATTTAACTTCTTCATGCAGGTACATATTTTCATGGTCACTAAGATGGGTAAATTCTAGTTTTTCCGAACACTTGGGGCATCTTTCGATTTGATTTTTCACGTCTTTGATAGTCCCAAAGTACTTTTCTAAACTTTCAACTTTTACAGAACGACTGCCCATAAGAATCTCCTATCTATAATTTTAACAGAATATGGTGACTCGTCACTCTTTTTTTTGTATAAAGCCTCGATAAATCAGGAACTTAGGTGCTTAACAAGACCAGGGTGTCTAACAATGGTTTAACAATTGTATCGTATAATAAGTTATGCTGATATTGCCAAATATTGGGAATACGGCTAAAAGTAGATTATATAATTAAGACTTTTTTTAACCTATTTTAAGGTAGGAAAAATATGAAAAACATTGAAGCACTAAGAAGTAAAAGAGATGACATTATAAATTGTGAAGTCAAAGATGACACAGGACTAAACGACTATCAGAAAAAAGTGAATGATGTACCTATAATGATTCCAAAAGTTGGAATTGAAAGATTTAGAATTCCACTTCAATACGAACACTCTGATGGTTCAGTAATGACCCATGACACTGAGGCATCGATGTTTGTTATGATAGAAGCACATAAGACAGGTGCAAACATGAGTCGTTTCTGCAATATCTTACAAGAAGAAAGTGTAGAAAAAACAGTTAATCATGAGTTCTTTAAAACCATACTTAAAAGATACCGAACTGATCTTCGTGACTATGAAGATGAGCCTCTTATTCCTGAAGCATATTTGAAACTTGCTTTTCGATATCCAGTTAAACAATCATCGTTAAAAAGTGGTAATTGGGGATGGCAGTACTATAATTGTGAATGGGAAGGCATTGAAGGAAAAGATGGAAAACCTTTAATGCAGCTAACGATGGAATATGAATATTCTTCAACTTGTCCTTGCTCTCTATCTATGGCAAAACAATACGAAGAAGAATATAGGGCAGGAAATACAACAGAAGGCAGTGGTATTGCCTCTGCGCACTCTCAAAGATCAGTTGCAACCATAACTGCAACATATGACCCTGATAGTGGATTTAATATTGATGAATTAATTCGTCTTATGAGAGTTGCTCTTCCTACTGAAACACAGTCTCTTGTTAAAAGAATTGATGAGCAAGCATTTGCAATTTTGAATGGTGACAACCCAATGTTTGTTGAACATGCCTCACGAAGAATTTCTGATGTCCTAGATGGTGTTTCAACTATTCTTGATTGGGAAGCAAAGGTCGAGCACCTTGAGTCACTCCACAGCCATAATGCGGTTGCTTATATTAGAAAGCAAAAACATATTTAAATAACTTAAAGAGCTTTGTCTTGGTCAGCACTATCTGGCCAAGAAAACTCTGAAATTTTATAAGCAATATCATCTTTATGTTCAATTGCCATTGCTGCACCAACTTTTATTGCAGCCCTAGGCATACCAAAAACAACACAAGATTCTTCATTTTGTGCAATTGTAAAAGCGCCACCGTTTTTAAGGTTGAGCATCTCTTTTGCACCATCTTTTCCCATTCCCGTAAGCATGACAGATACGACATGCATTCTCTTTAACAATGGCTTTACATGAGAAAACATATAATCAACAGATGGCTTAAAACGATTTACAGGGTCATCATCATTGATTTCGATAAAGTAAGTCGCTCCTTTTTGAATCGGCTTCATTTGCTTTCCACCAGGGGCGATATAAACAGTATTTGACTCTATAATATCTCCATCCTCAGCTTCTTTTACAGTAAAAGGACACAAGCTATTCATTCGGTCAGCAAATGCCTTTGAAAAGACTGGTGGGATATGTTGAACAATTAGAACAGGAGGAATCACATCGGGAAATTTAGTCAGAATATCCTTTAATGCATTTGTTCCACCAGTAGAAGAACCAATGACAACTAACGAATCTTTATTAAAATCTTTTATAGGTTTTGTTCCTAGCTTATCCAATTGCCCAATACTTTTCTTAGATTTTGCAGCAGCTTTTACTCGACTCACAAGTTCAGCCGCAACCTCTGAAAGCTTAGATATATCGGGTTTTTGTATATAGTCAAAAGCACCACTTTCTAGTGCTTCTAATACAAGAGGACCCTCTTCCATGCTTATCGATGTAACCATTATTGTAGGAATATTATATTTAGGCCCAATAACTTTTAGTAGATCAACACCAGTCATCTCTGGCATATGGATATCAAGAGTAAGAACATCTGGCTTGTATTTTTGAATAAGCTCCTCAACTTCAGAAGGTTTTTCAGCCATTGCAACAACTTCAATTCCATCGGCATTAGAAAAGACTTTATTCAATAAGTTTCTAATTGTTTTTGAATCATCGACAACAAGTACTTTTATTACTTTTAAAGTGTCCACTAGTTTCGAAATCTTTTCTTCTTGCTTAGTTACCCTAACTCTGCCGTCATTAGGGAAGTAAATAACTTCAAAACTACCATCTCGCTCAACTTTCTTAACACTTTTATTAGATACCTGTTCTATGATAGTATTTGCACCATTGATTAAGAAAGATGGACCAATCAATTTAAATCCAACGACATCTTTCAACTGCAAAGTTGCACGTTGTATGAAGTTTATAAGCTTATGACGGTTATTAGTGTCAACAATCATTGCAATGGAGTTACCTGTTTCACACATCGCAACTACAAATGCTTGATTGTCTAATTTTAAATATTGCTCTTCACCATCTTTTATGTCAAGAATGCTCACAACTAACCCTAATCTTTATGTAAAAAGTCACCTGACATATAGGCAAAACTTGTTGCAGGGACCACATCCGTTGCAATTTCTGTTAACTCACAAACGTAGTTAAGATCTTCCACTAAGAGATGCGCATTATCCCATTCTAATATTTTTTCACTAGCATGCTTTGATGCCTTTCCATATACCAAGAAAGAAGTTTTCTTATTTTTATTTGCTTTACAAATATCATCATAAGACTTTTTAAAGTCAGTTAAGTAAACTGTATTCTTTTTATAGTTAATTGGAACTTCATCTATCAACTCTACAGAAAACTTATATTTTTTAGAAAGCTCATCTTTAAGAGCAGCTAAGATATTATCCTGCCCTTCAAAAAACATAACCGTTGGCGGTTGATCACCTTGCACCTCTTTAAAGAAGTGCTCTGTTTTCTTTTGGTCAGTGATCGACGAATAAATAACACGCATCTTAGACTCAGGATTTTTAATTTCAAAATTGTGTTCAAATTCAGTATCTACACTTGAAACATGATTCGACTCAAATGCTTTATCCATATAGGCTACTTTCATTTTGGTCTTAATCTCTTCACCACGTTCCATAATATTATTTAATGCTGGCTTTTCAATAAAGTCACTTGCTCCAGCTCT
>CAWUIU010000361.1:0-3830 GCA_963922285.1 uncultured Oligoflexia bacterium
AGACCGGAAGTGTTGTTTCCCTTTTGAAAGGAAAGCTTAGATCTAAGGTTCAGAAAAATCGAAAGAAAAAGCTATTTATTACTACTCGAACTGCGGCCTTAGGTGTAAGGGGGACTGAGTTTCAAACAATCTATAATCCAGAAAATAAAGTCACAAATTTACTTACTTATAGTGGGCAAGTTGCGATTGCAAAGATTAGAGAAGAAGATATAAATTTAAAAAAAGAGAAAGTTAAAGTCGTCAAAAGAATGAAGGATAATAAAGTTCGTGTTCGTACGGTTGATTACAAAGTGCCTACGATCGAAGGTAAGCGTGTGCAAGAGCTTTTGGCGCAAAAGCCGGTAGAAGTCGTAGAAGCAGGTCAGTTCTCAGGAACTCTTGGAACAACGGAGAAAGTATCAAAGCCGGTTAAAATCTCACCTGTTCAACTTTCAATTCTTTATAATAACGAAACTCTTGTTGAGAAGTCTGCAAGTGAAAAGAAGTTACAAAAAAACATTGGTGATTTTAAAGACCTCGCTCGTGTTGAACAAAAAGAGCAAAAGGCACCTCTTGAGGGTTTTTATGACCCTAAAACAGGTGACTATGCACCTAAGGCCGGTGGTGTTATTGATTTAGAAACAGGGCTCTATATAGCTCCGGGTAAAGAGGCTACTTTTGATGAGAAAAAGAAAATCTATGTTTCTAATGAGATTGGTAAGCTCGATTCCACGACAGGTCAATATATTCCGCCTCGAGGACTTGTACTTGATGCCAAAAAAGGCTTTGTTGTAAATAATAAACTAAAGATCAAAAATGAAGCTAAAAAACGATTAATTGCGGCAACGAATACTTTAAATAATAGTATCAAAAAAGATCTTGTCATAGCTACAGATAAGAAAAAAGTAAAACCTGAAATAGAATCGTTGTCTCTACGTGAAAAATTTTCTAAGGACGCTTTTCGCTTAACATTTTCTCCATATGACTTAGAGGTCGATGAACAGAATACGACATCTGGTTTTGGAGACTCAGTTAATACTTTCACAGGTGGTGTTTCATTGGAACTAGAATGGAGTCTTTCTGGAAATGGTAAGTATCGTCCTTTGATTGGATTGTCATTTGCAGATTCTTCCTTTAAAGAAAGTAATGGTTATCAGGTTAGTGGTGACTCTCTTTTTGGCATGAAGTTTGGTACAGATTATTATTCAACTAGTCGATTATTTCTTAGATCTTATGTGTCAATAAATAAAGAACTTGTTCCTACATATGTTGATAATGACTCTAATGGTTCTGCTGATCGAAAGAATCTAACAAATGTTACATTGACCAAATTCAATTTAGGTGCAGATTACATATTTGCTACTTATAAAAAGTCATTTTATGGATTAGAAGCACTTTTATTTACAAACTTTTTTAAGGCAGCTAATGATATTACAGTTAAAAATGGTTTTGGTGCTGACTTTAAGCTCTATGCAGGAATTGATATGAGCAGGCATCATACATTGAAAACCTTCCTTTTTAGTAAAATAATGAGCGTTGATACACATAATTCATTATTTTCATCTAGTTTAAATCAAACGAAGACAGGTCTTGGACTAAAGTACGAATATATTTTTTAGTCATACTCATCAAACTCACCCATTTTTGGTTCAGTGATGAGGTCAAGCTCCTCTATGTCTCTTTGATTTATAAAGACGCTATCCTCGATGTCATCACTAGTATCTTTTACCAAGGCGGAAATGTTTTTAAGAATGCTAATACGTTTCTCTTCCTCCTTAGCTTCTTTAAAAACTTTTGAATAATCTTTCCAGATGGTCGATTGCATTTTAAGCCAACAATTCACAACAGAATAGTAAGCACATGCCTTATTGGCACTCTCTATCCATTCACTATCAAGTCGATCGATATATACACTTGTCGCCAGTATACGTCCTGGATATGGAAGTTGACTATTGAATGAATCATTTAATTTTTTTATTTCAAAGTTTGAACGATACAATTTGTTTTCTTGATAAAGTAAGGTTGCATTATAAATTTCCTGATAGTTTTGAAGATCTCCGTGAGATACCAATCTGTTTAAGCTATTCCTTGTATCTTCATACTCATTGTTTAGCCAACCCATTGAAAGATTTAATTGATTTGCATATATTGAATGCTTTCGTTTTTTTAGTGCAGCCTTATTAAAGGCGTAAGAGAGTTTATAGTTCTCATTTTGAACCTCTATATTTGCTTTCAAGTAATTTCCATTAAAGCTTTGGATATTGGAAATGTATTCATTGGAGTCATTAATCTTTCCTGCATTGTATAGGTTATATGCAGATAATGTCCTAAGGCGACTATCTAAGATGGCCATACTTGGAAGGATGGCTAAGTTTTCACTTATCAAATCTTCGTAGTTAAAATAAATTCCGTACTTTAACCAAGATTCAACTTTCTTATAATCGGTTGCTTGTTTCATTTCGAATAGTAGTCGTTCATAATAGTTTGTTTGGTTTTTTGTGCCATTTTGTTCCGATTTTACTAGGCGATACCAGAACTGGTCAGACAAAAGATCAGCTGCATTTAATCGTACACAGCGATCCATTTCTGCAAGAGAACGATCTGATTTGTCCGAAAAGCTACTCATATATAATAGTAAGCATGATTCTCTAAAGTCTTTATTAGGAACAAAACTATATGTTCTAAGCTCTTTTTTAGTATTTTCATAAGCACCTAAAATAAAATAATTTCTTGCTAGCATTAGCTTAACAACTTTTTGAATATTTGGATTGGTGTAATTAATTTTTAATTGGGTAAGAAGCTTTTGTGACGTTTCAATATCGCCATATATGGTCAGAAGTTTTGCTCTTTCAATATTCAAAAGAAGTCTCAAATTTCTTTCATGCTTAAAAGTTTGTAAAAAGTCTCTAGCCTGAGTTTCCGAATAAATTGACCAATCAAGTTCCCTATCAAGATTTTCAAGCTCTGCATAAACAGATTGAGAGAAAAGAAATAATACTACTAATAATTTCATGTAGTTCTTATCGAAAAAAAAATAATATTATTAATTCAGTGATGGTTTTTGTCGGCTATAGGCCTTTGTTTGCCTAGTTATAATATTATCTTTGCTAATTTAACCTAATTACTTTAAATACGATAAGTTGGACATGACGAAAATCATTGTAATCCTTTTGGCATCTATCTTTATGGCATTTAATAGTAATGCAATTGAATTTGTTGAAAGTTTAGCTGCCAGAAATGATAAATTTTATCATACAATAAGAACTCAAAGATCAGATTTTTTAAAGAAACTCACTGATAAAGAATTTTATCCTCTGAAAATATATCGTAACTTCTATTTAGAAGGAGACCGTTTACAAAACCAATGCAAGAGCTCAACAAATGTTTATTACAAGGATAGTTGGGTCAAGGAGCAAGTGCTTACCTCAATATATGCAACGTTACAATTGATAATGATCAAAAAGAGTATCAAAGATATTGCTTACTTCTCACGAGAGTTAAATGTATTAGCTAGTGATTATGAAAATTTGACTGAAAATCTTCTTAATAAAGGTTGTAGCAAAAATATATCTGTTATAAGCCATCGAAGAATTAGATTTCTTTTGAAAAAGTATTATGAGATGAATCATTATGATGAAGAATTAGAAAAAGCACCTCTTGATTCTATGTTTTCTAATCCTATCATTTCAAAAGACCTCGTCTCTAAGTTTTCAAAAGAAAGAATTATGTCTCAATATTTAAAATATGCTAGTAACGTTTTTAAGGTTGCGTGTACTTGGGGACAAAGATACGATTTTCCAAGACTGATCGAAGATTTTATGCAAAATAAAACGATTGCATCTTATGTGATG
>CAWUIU010000362.1:0-3817 GCA_963922285.1 uncultured Oligoflexia bacterium
AACAAGATCAAAATGAGCCGCAGGATTAAAACTTAATCGCCCCGACCTTTCCGCTGTATCATCACCAAAAAGGCTTGCTACATAAGCCTGGCCAGAATATCTTCCACAAATCGCAAGTAAGAATCCTGGAGTTGCCATTGCAATTGCATTTATTATTTGTACTACGTCCAATATTTTTCCGATATTTAAATTTATACTAAAAGTTGTGTGTCCTTCTTCATACCAAATCCGAGTAAAACTATCAAAGATTTGCGTCGCGTAAACCGCTTGATGTAAAGAATTTTATGAAATAAATGCCCATCACTCATTCCAAGATGAAAGTGATTTCATTTGGTATAATTCTCTTTATATGCAGGAAGAGAGAAATTTACGTCATAAAAAAGCACAAGTAGTTGTTTTCAGGGTTGAGAACAATAAAACTTATGTTCTACTTCTTCAAACAAACCCAGAACGTGGATCTTTTTGGCAGAATGTCACAGGATCTGTAGATGAAGGTGAAGACTTTGTGGAAGGCGCGGTGCGTGAATTAAAAGAAGAAACAGGCATCGTCTCCCAAACAAATGAAATCAGTGATCTCGTTTTTGAATTTCATGATCGCTGGGGAAAAGATGTTACCGAGAGAAATTATTGGTGTGTCACAGATAGTAGTGAAGTAAATATTTCTAAAGAAGAACACCAAAATTACAAGTGGGTTGAAGTTTCAGAGATATCAGAATCTCACTTTAAATTCCCATCTAATTACCAAGCATTCCAATTTGCTCTTCGAGACTTGGAGAAAATGAAATGTTAAAAATACTCCTACTCTCCATTTTGATCATTCAAGCTTATGCTTATGAAGACTTTGACATGGATCAACTGGTCGATAAAATTTCAGTCTATCAACGTAGGGATAAGAAAAGAAATCGCGACGAAAGTTATCGTTATAACTATGATGTGGATAAAATAGAGGCTAGAAAATACACTGCTGTTATTCGAAAAGGCGCGATTATTATATCCTTTGCAGACAAGAAAAAGTATCGTGTACCAACACAAACAATGGTAAAGGTCGCAGAGAGAGCCAGTGGTGGAGCATTTTCCTTCATTTTTGATAAATTAGGTGAACCTGCTTACCTATGTGAGTCCAAGGACCTTGAAAATATAACAGAGATAACTCAAATAACTCCAAATAAAATCAAACTATTTAAAAAAGAGAGAATCAAGTTTAACTACGTTGACGAAAAGTCCTCTTTTATGTCGCACTTCTTTATCGGTGTAGCCTCACATGAACTAAAACCATTTGTTCAGTCCGGAGGGAATTCATTTTCATTCTCCTCAGAAATAAAGTTTAACAAATCTTTCAAATTTCCAATGTATTTAAACACCAACCTAGTAACACTTAGATCAGATTCTCTAAGCTGGGACTCTTTTGGTGTCGGCTTCACCTTGGGATATCTCATGAGTGAAACTAAAACCACATCACTTGAATTAAGGGGATCTGCGAAAGCAACTATTTTTGGATTTGCCGAATTTGAAGGACAAAGAGATTCTTTAAGAAACATGAGTTTACAAAGTTCTCTTGCTTACAAAAAAAACAAATATATTATTGAAGGCTTTGCTGGGCTTGAGAAATTTATCTTTTCAAAAGACTCTGATCTATCAGCTATAGAACAAAGTGAACTCAATTCATATGGCCTATATCTCGGTGTTAATTTTGGTAGGGAGTTTGATCTATGAAGTATTTAGTTGTCTTCTTTCTAACTTTTAACGTCTTTGCTCTTAAGGCCATAATTAAAGTACTTGAAGCCCCTATCTACCATAAAGAGGACACAAATTCGATCGTTCTCCAAAATGTTAGAAAGGGTTCAGTCATCTATGTGAATGGTAATTCACTTCGTGATCTAAAAAGAACACAAGATAGAGAGTTTATTCAAACATTTACTCGTGACGGTCGAGTGGGATTTATTGAGTCTCGCTATATCAAAGTCATCTATGAGAATCTTAGAGAATTAACTTCATCTATTGCAATAAAAGAAGACCCTACAGACTATATATTGCAAGAGCCTGTGCCGTCTAACTACCCTTTTGAAACATATATAAATCGAAAGGCTAGCTTTAGTTTCTTCTTTCAACCTGTGACAAAGAATGCTTATGATTATATCCAGAATCAAGTTAAAGAGAGCTCAAATCCAAGTGCTGCAATAGAACTAAGCCTAAGAAGAAGAGGAAACTTTGATTTAACAGATCGTTACTATCACGGCTTCATGATATCTTTTCAGACTAGTGGTAACGAGTTTCAATTTGCCGATGAAATCTTCTCTGAGGAGTCTCATATACGTGTAGGATTTGGCTCTAATATCAGTTACGCATTTTATAAAAGAAGAATGTTTCAAGTTGAAAGTCACTTAAAGATTCAAGCAAATTATCATCGTGCAGTCGTGACAATTGAAGATCTCTCAGATGACGGTTTGAACTATGAAGAACAGAAGATTTTTTCAGGCTTCTCTTTTCAATCTAATATCTCACTGGCGTTCAGACACATTGATTTCTTCGGTAGTAAAACGATGGACCTCATTCATGGACCTGGAATGATTGTGACTCTACCTTACTCTCTTAAGACTGACGGCTTTTCAGATGAAAGTTATTGGAGCTCAACAGAATATTCAAGCTCTCTTAGCTCAGAATTCATCTATAATGTTGGGATTAGCTATAGTTTTTAATCACCACCTCAAGAAAAAGCAATAAATTCAACACCTTGGACTTTGCTTTTTCTTAAGGCAAAGTTTTCCTGTCCCCAGAAAAAGACGAAAAAAAATTAAATAACCCAAATTATTCCCGAATAGTTAATTGAACACCACGTGGTTTCACACCACAAATTTCCAGGAGGGAATACATGGAAACTCAAGTAAAAAATAATGACGTTCTTTTTCAAAAACTAGGTAATGTTTGGTACATCTTCGCTGAAATCGACAATGAAGTTGTTTATTCAACAATGCCAGACGGTATGGATCCATACACAACAGATCTCGAGCTCTATGAAGTTATCGAAAACCACATGGAAAAAGTATCTAAGTTTCAAAGAAAGAGAAGACCAGAGTCAGCAGCTTAATTAGCTAGTTGAATAGAGAAAAGAATGGGCGTTAAAAAGTTTAAGAACTTATATAAAAATAGTGGGAGCTCTCAAAGCAAGAAAGCTCCCTCTTCTACGTCTAAAGAGAGTTTAAAAATGGCTGAACCAGCTAGAGATAGAAGTACGAAAACAAAAGAAGACAAAACAAATATTGCTGACAAAGCTCAGATCGAACAGCTTAGAAAAGTTATATCTAAGAAGATGAATGACCCAGCGATGGCCAAGAAAGCAGCACAAATCATTGAGGAAATGTTTAAAGGCGAAAAATAGAGTATAAATTTGCTCTCCTCACCCATCTAGACTTGTTCTTTCCCCACAATTTTGCTAACTATGTGCAACAAAATTACATTCAGGGATATCTCAATTATGGATAAGTCTTTCACAGAAGATTTCAAATACTCACACAAGAACCCATATCACGATAAGTTATCGGAATTTGATGAGTTTGTTATGCGTGATCACGAAGCCGAAAAAAATATCGGCAAGTGGAATGAGGCGATTTTCAAAAGAGAAGCTCCTCTTTGCGTGGAGATTGGAAGTGGATATGGTCACTTCATGATGGAGTTTTGTGAAAACAATCCAGAAGTAAATTACGTAGGCCTCGATTACAGATTTAAAAGAAGCTATGCACTTGCAAAAAAGTTATCACGCCATCCAACAAAGAACTTTAGATACTTAAGAGCGAAAGGTGAGCGTCTTGAGTATATGTTC
>CAWUIU010000363.1:0-3801 GCA_963922285.1 uncultured Oligoflexia bacterium
GTTTCTCAAATACTCTACAAACTTTTACAATAAACATGTATATAGTATAACAAATATTGATTATTTTGTATATACATATGTATATATTTTTTACACCATATAATTATAATTGTATGGTATAAATATACCATTATTATATTATTACTATACTTTTTATTAAATATACCGTAAAATAAGATATGTTTCAATGGGATGAAAAGCATTGGACTGCGGTTTATACATATCGTGGAAGTGAAATAAGAATTATCTCGGTCAGAAGATCAAGAAAAAATGAGGTACAAGCGTATGAAAGCTGAAGACTTTGACAAGAAATTTGATGAAGGAAAAGAAGACATCTTAAATCATGTTGGTGAGTTCAAAAAAACGAAAAGAGTTAATATAGATTTTCCCCAGAAGGTAGTTGAAGATCTAGACCAAATTGCTGGCCGCATAGGTATAAGCAGACAGTCTCTTGTTAAAATGTGGATACATGAAAAAATCAATAACGAGAAGAAGACAGTTTAAAAAAATATCTCCCTTCACTGACAAAAACACTTTTGACAGGTATCTATGACCTAGAATTATAGTTCTGGGGCATAGATACTCACAAAAATTTTTTAATACTAATAGTTTACCCTATCTTAAAAATGTCTAATGAAATTAAGAACTAAATTGTCCATTATTTTCAAGAATTGCATGAGCATACTTGAAATAACCTAGGCTGAAAAATTGATCAGCCTAGGTTTAATTCGATAAGTTTCATTTTGTGTTAACGATCTTTATTTTTTTACACATTATATCTATAATTCCAGAATGGAATACACTATGTCCATTATGGTAATCTATTCGAAGTTGATTATTTACAATATAAAAAACAGAATAGTATTGTTCTTGCTCCCAATTTAAGTTTAAGTCAACGAAATCACCAAATCCAAGATAGTGACAAGCCTGAACTCCTGAGTTTTCGCCTGAAGCTGCAAGTCGAAACTTAGTCTTCCCATCATTTGGCGAAGTAGATGTAACAATTATATTTTTCAGGTAAACTGCATTTAATTCATCTATTTCAACAACTTCATCTATGGTAATTTTGAATTTTACTTTTCTTAAAGGACCAAATTATATTTGAACATTATCTTCTATTAGTTTAATCGACAATCTTGTAACTAGCTCTTGAATCATAAACCCTGTTAACTAATTTGACAAAAAATATTGTGATTCTTCGTTTCCGTTATTTACTTCAAATCCTGAAATACCAGCATACTCATGGTGAATTAGTACATATTGGTCAGAGCTATTTGTTTTATAAAAGCGATCAGTATTACACACAAGCATCGGTGGACCATCATTTTGAAAATAGTTTTTACATGTTTTTTCTACACCTGAGACATATAAAGGCTTATTTGTGCAACTTACAACGGCATTTGAAATAGAATCAAGCATTTTTTCTTTATATATTTGATGATTTAAGTTGCTAGGATAATATAAATGTTGATGACCATTATTCTTTATCCAATGATTAATATCATTTCGCACCAATTGAATTCTTCTCTCGCAATTATCTCCACCGTTGTCAGCCTCTTGACCGGCAAAAATGTTAAATACAAAAACAGCTATTAAGCAGACTTTAAACTTAGTAATAATATTCATAATACCTCCTATTTTGAAACTTTAAAAAATTGAGCAGATAAACAGTAAATACCATCTTTTTCTTGATTGTCATGATTTCTGATAAAGCTGTTAATCTCTTGTCTAAAATCATTAATCTTTTCAAAAACCTCTGGAATTAAACCTTCTGGAATCGCGACTGCTAGTGAAGACAATGTTCTTTCTTTAATATTTTGAGTATTAATAGAATCAAGAGCTTTGTTGATTACTATAGAATGATGCTTCCTTAAGGCCATTGAAGAAACGTTTCCTCCTATCTTTAATACATACTCATCAACAAATAAATTCCCTTCTATGGTTTTAATCAAATTTAAATTAATTAATCTTGATACCGCATCCTTTATTTCGATTTTTGAATAATCTAATACTTGATTTAGGCCTTCTAGAGTTGGCTCTATATTGTTAAGCTTCAATGCTTCAATAATTATGTAATGAAATGGCTCTGCAATCCTCTTAAAGTCTTCATCTTCAAGCCAAGTGGCATTGAGTTCATTTTTCTTATTTATAAGTATTTCAATAGCAGCTTCAATATCTTTTTCACTTCTAGAGTGAGCTGCTCTTACTAATTGTGTAAAAGTCTCTTTATCATAGTCATTCCAGCTCAAAAAGGTAGTAATCTCTTTTGCTTTAGCGACAGACAAACCTTTTTTGCTAATTTAGAATCATACTAAGACGTGGAGCTTCTATTTTCAGATCTCTTGCAAATGAGCGTAAAGAGTAACTTCTATTGGATGACTTTCGATTTTTTAGCTCTATGTTTAGCATGCTGATATATTGTTCTTGATATTCCATGGGTGCTTTCTACCCCAAGTAAATATCTACGGTCAACAACTAGGTTAACCAATGTGTTACCTAAGCTGGGTAACAAGAGCTCTAGGAGTATAGACTTATGCAAATTTTTGAAAGAACATGTTTAAGTTTTTTTACTAGAAGTCCCACCCTATCCTAGTTGGTAAGTAGTCAATTTTCTTGGAATAACATAGTAAAAGGAAGGTCATAACTATATGATATTTAGGCTAAAGTGAGAAAAGGGCTGTTTTGACTTAGAACCCCAAAATAGCCTTGAGCAAAAAAATATCGTCGCAACTCTATTCGTGGGGGCTAAATCTCCTAAGTGAGATTCTTCAATTTCGAGTGATGTTATATCAGCTAATTTTAGAATTAAGAGTTGTATTTTGTTGTCTAGTTTTCAAAAGAAAGCATGATCTCTATTGCTATTTTAACTATAGTGTCCTAGTAACTTCTTTAATATCGAAACAATTACCAACTCTCATCAGTACTTTATATGTGTTCATGTCATAGCAAAGACTTTCTATATAAAAATGTTATTGCTAGTAAATTGTAGATACTCTTTGTTGATTGACTTTAAATCCGAGATAAGATGTGTACCAGCCCCAATATGCCTCTCCGTCAAAACTTGAAATAAATACTAGCTCCCCTAAATAGACACTTATTAGTATGAATACTATAGCCATTATCTATTTCTTATTATTCAATCGCAGGTACAAAAACTCCTGCATAACTATAGGGCCCTCTACTCCCGAACTCTGCTTTTCTCCACTCCACTTTTCCTGTTACCGGATTAAAAACTCCTGCATAACTATAGGGCCCTTTACTCCCGAACTCTGCTTTTTTCCACTCCACTTGTCCTTTAGGGTAATAAAAAGAAAATATATACTCATCTAATTGTGTATCTGACAAAGGACTTCCCTTATCTCTAATTGTTGAAAATAAATCATCGAGAACTTTTCGAGTTATCGGTTGCTCATTTCGAACTATAGATTTTAATAACTCAGAGCATGAGATTTGCCCATGTGATGCAACAGAGCGTGTTATTTTAGAATTACTACTGCTTTGATTGTTAAAGGAAGAACAAGATACTAACCCGAGGCAAACTAAAGTAAGTACTAAAGATTTCATAGTAAACTCCTATTACACTCCTTATCGTCTAAATAAATCAATAAATTAAGTGTTTATATCGTTATACACTTATAACTTCTCAGCTTTTATGATCAAATTAAATAGATCTTGAAGTCATTTCTTAGGTGTCAATAAATTATCCGATTCTTGAATTCTTAGTATTAGATTCTTTGAAATAAGATGATTGTGAATCTTCAGCACATTTGGGACAACCATGCTCTTTTATGTCCTAACACA
>CAWUIU010000364.1:0-3801 GCA_963922285.1 uncultured Oligoflexia bacterium
GACAGCTGACTCAGCAAAGAAAAGAGATGCTACAATTGGTATTCTTGCGTAATTTGAAAAAAGAAGAATACTCTTTTTGTTATACTTCTCACCAAGACTTCCTCCGATAAGATTACCAACAGTGAGCATTAGTAGAAACACTGCTCTTGCTAAACCAAGTAATGATTTATTTTGTTCACTAACCTCAAACACAGCTAACATAAGAGCAGTTTCTGTTACAAATGAGCCTAGTTCCGAAGCAAAACCAGCGAAATACAGCTTTTTAAAATTTGGATACTTTAGAACACTTGGTAACATTATTATTTACTATCAACTCTTCTTTGAAAAATTCCTACTAGCTTCTTCATACTCTGTAACAAGTCTATCTACGATTTTTCTCACAGGTTCAATTGCATTAATAAACTCAATCGATGGGCCTGCACACCATACTGTTTTATAAGTCGCAGCGAAAGCTGCATTCTCAACAGACTTCATACCTTTGTAATAGGTCAGCATCTTCACGTACTTCTTAAGTTTTTTATTTTTAGAAAGAACTGATTCCACAAGATTTTGTTCTGTTCCGATTTTCTGAACATAAGGTGTATTGATGACAGTACAAGGAGTACCTGAAATCTTTGTTGTGAGGACAATATCTTTTGCTCCGTAATCAACGCAAGCTTGTTTGTACTCTTCACTGACACCACTTTCAGTGGTTGCGATAAAAGGTGAACCAATTGAAACACCGTCTGCTCCAAGTGTAAGTACACTTAATAAACCTGCTCCGGTTCCAACACCTCCAGCTGATATTACTGGAATGCTACAATTTTTTTGTAGCATTGGAACAAGTAGGCTCGCAGGTGTTGGACCAGCATGTCCTCCAGCTCCAGAGTTAACAGCAATTAACGCATCCGCACCGAGATCTTCACATTTTTTAGCATAGGTAACATCCACAACATCACAAAATACTTTCGTACCATTAGGCTGACATTTTTTTATGACTTCCTCAGGGTTGCCTAAAGATGTAATGATAAAGTCTGGAACATATTTTTCACAGATTTCAATTTGTTTTTTTAAGTGAACATTAGACTTATTAACGATCAGATTGATTCCAAAAGGACCTTCACATTTTTCTTTAAGCTCCTTTATCCCTTCTTCAAACTCCTCAGGTGTTCTCCAGTTAAGAGCGGGAATACATCCCATGATACCTGACTTTGCAGCTTCGATTAGCATTTGATTATTTGACACTAAGAACATAGGTGCCATAACTATAGGATATTTAATATTGAAGGTTTCTGTAAGCCAAGACTTAGTCATTTTGTATTCCTTTTTAGTGGTGTCGAGTTCAGAAATTATACACTATAAGCACTCTTGAGAGAAACTCT
The DNA here is from genome assembly GCA_963922285.1 of uncultured Oligoflexia bacterium. Lineage (GTDB taxonomy): Bacteria > Bdellovibrionota > Bacteriovoracia > Bacteriovoracales > Bacteriovoracaceae > Halobacteriovorax_A. Next base: position 1,362 of record CAWUIU010000364.1, read on the forward strand.
GAATCTATAAAGTCATAATGTTTATATTTTCTCTAGAGTGCGGCGCGCATCTTCATTATTTCATTACATTATCCACTTATGAGAGTATACTGACTTTTATGAGTGTAAAAGAACTACAGTCCCTTCCTGACTTTGAGGAAATAGAGCGTCAACTTGAAAGTGAGCGCAAAACAATCATGCAAGTAAACAATTTTTCTGATGAGGATTCATATGTCAGATCCGTTGATGATGGCAAGATTGTTTTAAAGTTTTTAAAAGGTCTTCTTTCTCCTATGTGGGATTTTTTTAGTGAATTTCCTTCACTTTTAAAGAATTTTAAAGATGAGCATGGTTCTTTTAATGAACTAATTCTTAGAGATAATATTTTAGACTTAATTTTCTTAGATGATGCTCTTTTTCCTGAAAAAGAAACTTTCTTATTTGGACAAGATGGAGGATTAAATCCAGGTGTCTTAGATATCCACAGAGCCAATCTTTTAAGATGGTGTGAAGGAATTAAAGAAAAGCATCAAAGAGCACAACAAATTATTCATAATGAAGATTTAAGTGAAAAGAAGCTTAAGGACTTAAGTTGTCAGTGTACAAAGTGTGTCGCAGACTTCAGAGCAAAGTTAAGGGATTATGTTTTAGAGGAGTCCTTAAGAGATATTGATGCTACTGTAGATGAGATTGAAAAAAATTTGGACTTAGGGGTTGATTCTATTTCTGATATTTACTCTAGTCTACAGAAGTCGTTGGATAAGAGGTTTTATAAGTTTAGATTTCGTCTAAGACGATCTTCAATGAATCGACTTGAATCTCAAGTTAAACATGTACTAAAAACAAAGCTTTGTTATCCATCAGAACTTGCTGCCAAGCATAGACCATCGCTTGTTCAAATTTTTGATGAGTATCTACTTGAAAATGACTTTAGTATCGATCTAATTGACGACGCGGAATATGATAAATTTTATCGCACTTTAGCGACAAACTTTTGGAAAGGTGAGCGCTATCTAATTAGAGAATTTCGTAAATTTGTAAAGTCGATAGTGATTTTAAAGAAGAAAGATGTTTCTTCTAAGATCTTACAAGAATATTTGGGAGAGTTTTGGGTTCATTCTACTGCTAGAGAAATTAAAAGAAAGATAGTTTATCATATGGGACCTACCAACTCAGGAAAAACATATCATGCCATAGAGGCTCTCGCGAGCGCTAAAAAAGGTTGTTATCTTGCTCCTCTTAGACTCCTTGCTGCCGAACTTTATGATACGTTGAATGAAAAAGGTTGTACGACGACTCTTCTTACGGGAGAAGAGGTTATTGAGCGAGAGGGATCGACTCATTATTCTTCGACAATTGAAATGGCTAAGTTTGGTGAGTTCTTTGACTGTTGTGTTATTGATGAAATTCAAATGATAACAGATAAACAAAGAGGTTGGGCCTGGACAAGAGCTCTTGTTAATATTTTTGCCGATGAAATCCATATCTGTGGGGATGCTTCGGCTCTTGAGCTTGTCAAAGTCATTACGGAACTTTGTGGTGATGAACTTGAGATAAAAGAATACACTAGAATGACAGAATTAGCAGTAATGAAAAACCCAATTACTTTGGCAGATATGCAAAAGAATGATGCTCTCATTGTTTTTTCGCGAAAGAATGCTCTTCGTTATAAGAGAGATCTAGAAAAACTGGGATTTAAAGTTTCTATTGTTTATGGAAGATTATCTCCTGAGGTGAGAAGAGAGCAAGCGCGGAAATTTGATCACGGTGAAACAGATATTATGGTCGCTACTGATGCTATTGCGATGGGGATGAATTTACCAATTAAACGAATTGTTTTTTCGACAATTACTAAGTTTTTTAATGCCCAAGAACATCAAATTACAAATAGCGAAATCAAACAAATTGCCGGACGAGCTGGTCGTTATAAACGTTTCCCAAAAGGGATGGTTACTTGTCTTCGAAAAGTAGAAGATGGGATAACATCAATTCAAGAAGCAATCGATGTTACACTCGACCAAAGTGAGCAATGTATGGTCGGGCCAGATCTCGACATTTTTCGACAGGTCAATACTGCGCTATCAGACAACTCTTTACCAAAATTGCGGTTGTCTGAGTTTTTAAGACTATTTAATACGATGACATTTAAGAAGCCTTTCTATTGTGTAGAGCTTAAAGAGATGATCGAACTCACTGAAATGGTAGAAGAAAGTGATCCACATGATAGTTTAAGTGATGCTGAGATTTTTGGATATTCATGTGCTCCTGTTAATTTAGGTCTGATTGATCATGTTCAATACTTTATGTGGATATTAAATAAGTACGTTGCCGCAGAACCAATCCCAAATGAGTTAATTGACTATCAATCAAGTGATATTGATTATTTGGAAACGTCAATTAAGTGCGTCGAGCTTTATCAATGGCTTTCTCGACACTTTAACAATAAGCATTTTTTTATGAA
>CAWUIU010000365.1:0-3796 GCA_963922285.1 uncultured Oligoflexia bacterium
TGGAGTAAATGATGTTTATAAGCAGAATAAGAATGGTACATTTACAAAACTTGATAACGAAAAATTAAATATGTTAGAGAGTCGATGGACTATGGCCATTGCAACAGCAGACTTTAACCATGATGGCCTTATTGATCTCTATGTCGCAAATGACTTTGGACCAGATGATCTCTATTTCAATGAAGGTGACTTTAACTTTGTTAATCATAAAGGAAAGATCTTTGGGAGTATTGGGAAAGATACGTACAAGGGAATGAACGCAACAATTGGTGACTTTGACCGAAATGGTTATCAAGACGTTTATATTTCCAATGTTCACCATGCGTTACAAGCTGAGGGAAGCCAACTCTGGTCTTTTGCTAAGAAAGAAAATAGTTTTATACCGGAAATAAAAGAGCAGGCAACTTATTGGGGTGCTCTTAATGAAAGTCGTTTTGGTTGGGGAGCAGGAGCAGCAGATTTTAATAATGACGGCTGGGTTGATCTTATTCAGGCAAACGGTATGGTTGATGATGCTGTTGATAAAGCTCATGATGAATGTCCTGATTTTTGGTACTACAATGAGAAAATTGCGAGATCACCTCCATCTATTCATACTTACTCTGATAATTGGGCTGATATAAGGGGCCGTTGTATTTATGGAAACGAAAAAAACCGCCTTTACGTAAATAGAGGAAATGATCTTAGACCAAAATTTGTTGATATCGCAGAGGAAGTAGGACTTACTCACACTGGGAATTATCGTGGTGCAGCACCTGTTGACTTTAACAATGATGGCCGACTTGATCTTCTTATTTCCTCTCACTATCGACAACCGATCATTATGAAGAATACAGTTACTGAAAAAACAATTAACAATTGGGTAGGTATCGATCTTAATAACAACGGTCTCGGCTCTTGTAATCGTAAAGGAATAGGTTCGAGATTAAAGCTTACTTACTTTGACAAGGATAAGAGTGAAGTGGCCCAATTCCATGAATTAACTGTCGCCAACGGTTTTTCTGCACAAGGTGATAGACGAGTTATTTTTGGAATAGCTAAGAACAAAACTGTTGATCGGTTAGAAGTTAACTGGTGTCTACAGCACAAGAAAGTGTATCGCAACATTAAGATCAATGAATATCAAACGATTAATTATCATAGAGAAACTAGACTAAGTTCTTCTGATTAAAACTTATATTTTCCTAATACCTATTAGATGTTTCTTTATTGAAAATGACAAAAACTTTACACAAATCTAACATGTGTTTTATTGCATTTTACGATGACTTGTAGGATGGTTAACTTAGTTAACTATTAAGGAAGTTATCATTTGAATAAGAAGGAATTATCTGAAAAATATATTGAAGTAATGCCTCTGGCTATGAGGATGTTGAAATCTTATATCCGCGCTGAGAGTGAAGTTGAGATTTCTTTTCCAAAATATAGAATTCTTTCTGAAATACAAAGTGGTATGCACACAGTGAGTAGCTTGGCCGAAGTTATTTGTGTCTCAAGACCTGCAATTTCAAAGATAATCGACTCTCTAGTTGAAGAGAACTATATTGTTAGACTTCCTTCCAAAGAAGATCGAAGGGTCGTTCATTTGAAAATATCTCCTGCGGGAAAGAAAGTTTTTAAAAAAGTTAGAAAAACAGCAAGTCAAAAGTTTGTCGAAAACTTAGATGACATGAAAGCATCGGAACTTAAGGTTTTCATGAAGTCCTTAGAATGTATCGAAAAATTTGTTAATAGGAAAAGGTAATATGTTTATTTTTAATTATATTTTAGTAGCAATACTATCTGTGTTTTCAGTTTTAAGCTTTGCTTCTGTCGAAGGTCTGTATCTCGAGTCTCTTAAGAAGTCGAAGCAAGTAGAAATATTTAATCTTACAAGAGATAAAACCCTATCTGACCTGAAGGTGATAGAGTCATCATTGTACCCAAGTGTTGATATCGTTAGTGATAATGATTATTCTAAGCAGGCAACATCATCAAGTGTAGGACGCTCAGAGTTTGATTCAGAGCTTTACTTATCGATGAATCAAAAACTATTCCAGGGGGGGAGCAGAATTTGCACTTCTCGACTATAAAAAGATTGTACCTAAGCAAGCTGAAGCTTTAAAACAAAAGAACCTTTCAGACTACTATCAACAATTTACTTCTCTTTATTTTCAGGTATCATCGGCGATTGAGGAAAAAGAAAAGGTTGGGGCACTATTGAATAACCTGCGTAAGAGGGTTGAAATTGTCAAAAAAAGAACTAGGATTGGAAGAGATCGAAAAGCAGATTTATATGCTTTAGAGTCGCAGCTGCATCGATTAGAAGCAGACCTTATTGCTAGTGAATCACAATTTGTTAAGGCGTTCACTAATTTTCAAAATTTTTCAGGTTTAGATAATATTGTTGAAATTAAGGATCTTATCGATCCTCTAAGTTTAGATTTACCGAAGAAGGTTAACCTTGAAAATACTCCTGAGATAAGAAATTTAAAATATATACAAGAAACCGCTTCTATTGAAAGTCGTATAGAAAAAGCAAATTACTATCCTCAAGTAGATTTAGGTGCGACATATAATTTAGATAAGAATGATTTTGATGAACGTGACTGGTCAGTAAGCCTTAATATATCTTTAAATCTCTTAGATTTTAAGGAAAGAGCTTCAAAGGTAAGTAGTAAAAATATTCAAGCACGCTTAGCAAATGCTCAAGTGGAGTATAGTCGACGTAATATTCAAAATAATTGGCAAGAATTCATCGTTAACTTTGAAAATAAGAAGAGAGAGTTACAAACATTAAGAGAGGCATTAAAACGAAGTCAAATTTCCTATAAAGAACAATTGAAAGATTTAAGCAAGGGACTAGTGACGCAAATCGAGGTTATAAGGTCTCTTGATGATGTCATCAGTTTGGAGAAATTGGCGATTCGTTCTTCTCTAGAAGTTAAGTCGCTCTATTATCAAGCAAGTGCTTTCTTGGGAAATATTCCTAAATAAAAGGTATCATTTATGAAAATATCAGAAATCTCGATTAAAAATCCAGTATTTGCTTGGATGTTAATGTTCTCTTTAATTCTTTTTGGAATTCTCGGTTTCAGGGAATTAGGAATTAATGAAAACCCTGATGTCGACTATCCCTCTATCTCAATTTCTTATCAGTATGAAGGAGCGACTCCGGAAGTTGTTGAAAAAGATGTTTTAGAGCCAGCAGAGTCTATTCTTGTTTCTATGCAAGGGATAAAAGATATGACTTCAACAGCTGGACGAGGGCAGGGAAGAATTGAACTAGAGTTTTCTCTGGACAAAGATATCGATTTTGCATTACAGGAAGTTCAAACTTTACTTGGACGAGCTCAAAGACTTCTTCCTGATACGGTTGAAACGCCAACAGTTACAAAATCTAATGCAGCTGATGATCCTATTATGTACTTAGCTCTTGTATCAACTGTTTTAAATGAACGAGAATTGAATATACTCTTTAAAGATGGAATTATCGATCAGCTCACAACGATTGAAGGTGTTTCGGAGGTTCGTGCTTTTGGTGCACGTGATCCAATGATGAGAATTGATGTTATCGCAGATAAACTTAAACAATTTCAACTTACTCTTTCAGATATCGTGGAGACTTTAAAAAGAGAAAGCGTTGAGCTTCCTGCTGGGAAGTTTGAAAATCCAGAGAGTGAAAAAAGTTTGCGAGTTCTTGGAGAAGGTCGAACAGTTAAAGATTTTCAAGATATGATAATTAGTCGACGAGGTGGACGAGCTAATTACATTCCAATTAGGTTATCTGAGGTCGCAAATATTTACGATGGTGTAG
>CAWUIU010000366.1:0-3783 GCA_963922285.1 uncultured Oligoflexia bacterium
TAAATCTTCTATACGATTTTCGCCAAAGTCACGATGTCCTAATTTATAGAGTAATTCAATATCTGAAAATTTAGAATACTTAGATACGGCCACTAATGTAAAAGGTCTCTGCGAGAGAGACCTTATATGATTATTTAGTTTAGTAAGATTATTTTGTAGCTCTTCTTTTCTATTCATCAGAACTAATTTCACTTTTTTTCTTGAAACGAACCTTAGCATTAACTTCGAGATCGTAATTTTCAAGAACTTCTTCAACAATTTTTTTAGGATCCACTTTTGAGAGATGAGCCGCAATTTCTTCACGTACACCTTGAACAAATTCTTCTTTAGCGCCTTTTGCATTGCTAAGTAGCCCATTCACGATATCTTTAGGAAGAGGTAAATCAGATAAAAGATTCTTTACTGATTCTTCAGTCATGAAAGCCGCACCAACTCCAACAGAGACAACTTTCTTGATAACCTCACTTAGAGCTGAATCTCTTTTTTCTTGATCATCCGAGCTCATAACGCCTTTGCCCTATCACAAACACTCTTCATTAAGCCAGGTAGCTGAGTCTCAGTGAGCTTTTCAGCAATTTTACCAGAGCCTGGAATGAAACCCTTAATATCGATATCCACAGAGTACTCAACTTCTGTTTTTCCATCACCAAGATCCTTTAACTTCCAAGCACCTTCATTTACTTTAAAAAGATCTCCAGAATTAAATGACCAAGAAATCTCAGTTGGCTTTGTTTGTTTTAAATTGAGCGTATATCTTAGTTTCTTAATAACATTGATTTCGTATTCAACTTTTGCACTCGTTTCACTAGATTCAAGAGTTGTCACCTTATCAACTCCAGTCATAAAGTCTGGGTAAGATTCATAGTCCAATAAGACAGCGTATACATTTTCAATTGGAGCATCAAAAACTTCAGTTCTATTTGCCTTGGCCATAACTAATCCTTTAGTATTATTTATCTTGTTTAGTAACGTGGTTTCGTATCAAAGTGGTGCTCAGCTGAAATTCTTCTAATTGTTCCAGACTGACTTCTCATAACAACAGAGTGAGTATAAGCCCCCCAAGGAGTAAATTGTACACCCTGAAGAAAGTTTCCAACAGTTACTCCTGTTGCACAGAACATAACTGGACCTGATGCTAATTCTTCAATTGAATAGATTTTATTAGGGTCAGCTATTCCCATTTTCGCAGCTCTTGCTTGTTCTTCATCTGATCTAAACTTTAATCGGCCTTGAAAGTCACCACCGATGCATCTTAATGCCGCAGCAGCAATAACACCTTCAGGAGCACCACCTGTTCCAAAGAGAATATCAACACCAGAATTTGGCTCACTACATGCAATAGCAGCGGCTACGTCACCATCACCAATTAGCTGAATACGTGCTCCAGCATCTCTGATGTCATTTATAATCTTTTCATGTCTTGGACGATCAAGAACAACAGCTGTTAAATCTTGAACACGACACTTTTTAGCTTCTGCTAGTCTTTTTAAATTCTCAGCAGGTGATTCATCAATATCAATAACACCTTTTCCAGCTGGACCTGTCGCAATCTTTTCCATATAAGTATCAGGAGCATTTAAAAGACCACCCTTTTCAGCAATTGCCATAACTGAAATTGAGTTATATCCCCCATTAGCACAAACTGTCGTACCTTCAAGCGGATCAAGTGCAATCTCAAGCTCTGGACCATTTCCAGATCCAACCTTCTCTCCAATATAGAGCATCGGGGCTTCATCTCTTTCTCCTTCACCAATAACAACTGTTGCGTCACACTCAACAGAATCAAGCATCTGTCTCATAGCATCAACGGCTGCTTGATCAGCCGCTTTTTCGTCCCCACGACCCATCAGTCTAGCCGAAGCGATAGCGGCCATTTCTGTAACTCTAACAAATTCAAGTGCTAAATTTCGATTCATTAATCTGTCCCTTTATTCAATAAATGTGTGCTGTAATATTAAGAATATTTTGACGTATTTCAAATGAAAAAGATAGGTGCCATGCACCCATGTTTTCTATATTTTAAGATGCATTTCCCAGTTTTCGACACAGAAAGTCGTAAACTGTTTCATCAATCATCGATTGGTCTATATTTCTGACGATTGTGGAAGCAAATCTGAGTTTTTCTTCATCAAGCATAGTATCGATAACAAATTCAAATTCTTCCTCAGTTACCAGAGGTGAGTCATGGTTCTTTATCGATGAGATTTCACCACTTTTTAGACCCTTGCCATCATTCCATTCAACGTAGTGATCCATCATAATAACTTGCATACGACTTATTTCATTATCAGTATGGGTCCAAATAAAAATTTCAAACGGACCATCTGATCGGAGCCAACATATTAAGTTTGCCGGAATCTCTATTTGATCTTTATATTCATGAATTGGCCGTAAACATTTTGCTATATTTTCAACGCAGATAAATTTCTTCATCTTTACTTCTGAGTCACGACCACCAGAGAAAGTAATAGCAATAGAGTCTTCATTAATCCTGCGAACAGCACCACATATATTGACACTTTCTTTAACCCAGTGAATCTCACCCGAGACTTCATCACCTTCTTTTAAAGGAGAATCACCATCTTTGAGAGCAATCCTCATTCCTGAGTAGGATATATCCTTAACTTCGTAGCTTCTTTCATCACTTCCTTTAGCTCTAAACGTTAGGTAACTAAAAGGGAAACGTGGAAATATTCTTTTCTCAACAGGTTGTGAACTTGAACTCACAAGATTTAAGTGTCTATCCAAAATACTCTCCAATTCTTAATTAGTAATAATATTTTAAAGAGCCCCTTATATTTTTTAAAGAAGGAAATTCATGCATATGGAACACTATGCACAAATTTGAGCTCTTTACGCCTTTAATTTTAACGTGATACTTTATATGCATAATTTATTGGAGATCAATTTGAGCAACGAGAATAAAGACTCTTTGTTAGATGAACCTGAAAAGTCTGAAGACATAAAAGAGTCTAAGTATAATGAATGGGAGATAGATAACCTACCAAATAGGTTAACGATGTTCCGTGTTATTCTCATTCCAATCATTCTTGGAAGTCTCTTTCTTTGTACTTTTGAAGGAGAGCTTTTTCTAAAATGGAGAAAGGATCTTGGCTATATTGCAGGTTGGGCTTTTGTGCTTGCTTCTGTGACAGACTTCTTTGATGGCTACATCGCTAGAAAAAGAGGAATAGTAACTGTCTTTGGCTCATTTCTTGATCCTATTGCCGATAAGTTCTTAGTCGTTTCATCGTTAATTATGCTTCAAGAACTCAACCGAATTCATGTTCTTGTGGTTATCGTTCTCGTTCTTAGAGAATTGTATATGACAGCGCTTCGACTATTAGCTCAAGAAAAAAGTCTCAGTATACCTGTTGATGACTTAGGAAAATGGAAAACAACTTTTCAAATGATGGGTATCCCGATGTTAATGGCCTGGGATAAACCATTTTCTTTTCTTTCTTTTCCTTTTTTAGGAAATATTCTTATCTTCGTAGCTTTCTTCTTCTCTGTGTACTCCGCAGGGAATTATACATATGGATTAATTAAAAAAGTTAAAGAGTCTCGCACAAACTCAAAAGCTTAGCGTATAAAGGAATATACATGCAAAAGAATATCCTCGTCACAATTTCAGGACCTGATCATCCTGGTATTACAGCTCGTCTCATGAAAATTCTCACTCAAAGTGACACGCCAATTTATGATATTGGTCAAAATGTGACCCATTCTTTATTGTCATTAAGTTTTGTCATTGGAGTGAATGAAGACCCATCTGCCAATACA
>CAWUIU010000367.1:0-3781 GCA_963922285.1 uncultured Oligoflexia bacterium
TAGAAGATAATAAAGTCAAAGGTTGCCAATCTCAAGTTTGGTTACACGCCGAGTTAAACAATGAAAAGAGAATTATTTTTAGCGCGGATAGTGATGCCGCAATCGTTAAAGGAATTGTCTCTATTCTCCTAAAAGTTTATTCAGATTCAACGCCAGAAGAGATTATTGCCACAAAACCTGATTTTTTAGAAGATATTGGCTTAAGACAACATCTTTCCATGTCTCGAGCAAACGGTCTATCAAGCATGGTCAAGCAGATATCAATCTATGCATTAGCGTTTAAAACTAAAATCGACATGGGTCTCGTGTAGGAGAAGAGAATGCAACAATTTAATCGTCCAAGAAGAAATCGATACAATCACTCTATTAGGTCTCTAATGAGAGAGAATACATTAACGGTTGATGATCTAATTGCCCCATTATTTCTTATTGAGGGAAAGGATGAAAAAGTCGCAGTTGAATCAATGCCAGGAATTTATCGTTACTCACGTGATCTTCTTTTAAAAGAGGTAGGTGAACTAGCAGAGCTTGGAATAAAGTGTGTATCTCTTTTTCCGGCGCTTGATGACAAGTTAAAAGATAAAATAGCTTCTGAGTCAAAGAATCCAAATGGCCTTTTACAACTAGCAATTAAAGATATTAAGAATTCTTATCCTGAAATGCTTGTTATGACTGATGTTGCAATGGATCCATATTCAAGTGATGGCCATGACGGAATTGTTGATGATAAGACTGGGCAAATTTTAAACGATGAGACTCTTAATATACTTGTTGAAATGGCCCTTAACCAAGCTCGTGCAGGATCTGATATAATCGGGCCAAGTGATATGATGGATGGACGTGTTGGTGCTATTCGTGAAGCTCTTGAAGAAGAGGGCTTTGTGAATACCATGATTATGTCTTACACAGCCAAGTATGCTTCTAGTTTTTACGGACCATTTAGGGACGCGCTTGATAGTGCGCCAAAAAGTGGAGATAAGAAAACTTATCAAATGGACTTTCACAATTCCATTGAGGCTTCTCGCGAAATTGTTTTAGACGAATTAGAGGGCGCTGATATTTTAATGGTTAAGCCTGGAATTAGTTATCTTGATGTTATTAAAGATATGAGAGCACAAACTTCTCTACCAGTAGCCGCATTTAATGTATCTGGAGAGTATGCCATGGTAAAGGCCGCGGCAGAAAAAGGCTGGATTGATGGAGAAGGTGTCGCATATGAGATGCTTGTCTCGTTCAAGCGAGCTGGCGCAGATATGATACTTTCGTATTTTTCAAAAGAGATTGCCAAGAAGATCCGAGCCTAATCTAAGAGTTTCTCTTATCCTTTGATTTAACTTTTATAGGAGCAAGAGACTTGCGCTCTTGGTCTTCTTTTTTCTGTTGAATGATTGCTCCGGCAATAAGCCCTAGCAGTATAGTAGAAATCCACATCATGGTTCATTGTCCTAATTAAACTTTACGGAGATAATTATAGCTCTCCTCTATATACTATACGGCATATTGTGAAAAAATCCTAATTTCTTACATTGTAAATACTTGTGTCTTCTAAGTACTTGACTTTATGTATTCAACAAAATCTTCTACAGTATCCTTTGAGAGGCATTTAAACCATTTTCCCTCAGGGTAGCAGACCGCATTGATTCCTTCTTTACACTGACCAAGACACCCGCTCTTACTGATCTTTACTTCAAATCGCTCATAATTTTTCTCAATTTCCTTACGTATCATTTCCCTAAGTTCGACTGCATAAGGTTGGTTTTCAGCTTGTGCATAATTTGTACATTGTTGGCAGATAAAAATATGTTTCAATAGTTTTGGTGCAGTTGTGTTCTCTTTCATAATTTAACCTCCTTTAAATGCGGTAAAACATTTGATAATCTAGATAGGTAACATACACTAAATTTGGAGATTAAAAGATGGACTTTTGTCAGATACTAGGTCCAAAGCAAAAAGCTTTGAGTATCAACCTTGACAACTCTATATATGGAGCTTTTGCTGAAATTGGTGCTGGGCAAGAAGTTGCAAGATACTTCTTTCAGGCAGGCGGTGCAGCAGGAACAATTGCAAAAACAATGTCGGCCTATGATATGGTTATCTCAGATACGATTTACGGTCGTGAAAAAAGTGGTCGCTATGTCTGTGAAGATCGATTACACAAGATGATGAATCGTGAGTACGAATTAATCGTTGATCGACTAGGACCTATTCGTGGCGATAATACTCGCTTCTTTTGTTTTGCCGATACTGTGGCGGCGATAAGTTACTCCGGTAAAGGTGAATGTCATGGTTGGCTAGGAGTAAAGTTTCAACATGAATTTCAAGCGAAGCCAAGTGAGTTAATTATTCATGTTCGTATGCGAGATTCAGAAAATATTCAACAACAGGAGGCCGTTGGACTTCTTGGCGTTAATATGTTGTATGCTTGTTTTAATTATACAAAAGAACCAGTCAAGCTAGTTTCAAGTCTCATGGAAAACCTAACGACCAGAAGAATTGAAATCGATATGATTCGTGTAACTGGCCCTGCTTTTGAAGGAATCGATTCTCGAATTCTTTCACTAGAATTAGTTAAAAGAAAATACACTCAAGCCGTTATGTTTGATAAGAACGGTGATGTTATTTCTGCTAAGGACTATTTATATAAGAAGAATCTGCTCGTTTGTCGTGGAAGCTATCGACCACCAACGCTAGTGAATATGGATATGCTTGAATGTGGTGAGAAGCTTCTTCGCAAAGAAATAGGTGAAAATGAAAGTCTTGTTATCTTGCCTGAGATTTCAATGTCAAAGCTCTTAGAAAGAGTGGAAAGGATTGATAATCAAGACTTTTTGGCAAGAGTTGATCTTATGTCGACGATTGATCATAACGTCCTTATTACAAATTTTGATAATTACTTTGAACTTAATGATTATCTACAGTTTACCAAGAAGAAGATTTCATTCATTACGGGTGTTTTCAATTTAGAGGAGATTCTGCTCCTTAAAAATTATGAAAAAAATAATAGTGGAATCATGGGAGGTCTTGGTAGTCTTTTTGGACATCGAACGCAACTCTATATTTATCCTGTGGTTGACGATAATGATGAAACAAAGTGGCGTCGAGTTGATGATTTAAAATTTGATGAATCTATTAAGAATTTAGTGAGTCATTTAAAGGCCAATGGTCTGATTCATGATGTCGCAGATTTTAATGCTGACTTGGTCGGAATTTGGTCTCGTACCATTCTTAAGATGATTGAAGAAGGAAAGAGCGGCTGGGAGACAATGGTTCCAGAGAAAGTCGCCAAGAGAGTTACTGAAAAATCACTCTTTAAAAAAAAATAAAATGATGGGGCTATGTTATGCTCCATACATTATGAGTTATATGACATTCGATCTGCACCACTACGATTGTTTTGCATAAGATTTCTTTTTTCATCCATGTTAGAAATTAACTCTTTCATCTTAGTAAAGCTAGCTTCACTTTCTGTATGTTCAACTCCTTGTTCGTTAAACAGGTGAAGTGTTTGTGTTGGAAAAGCAAAGTTAATTTCTAATTTTTGAGCGATACGCATAATATCGAGAAGGAGGTTATGTCTCTCCTTTAACTCTTCATTCCAATCTGGAACGTCAAAGAATACATAGAGAAGGACATCAAGACTGCTAGAACTCATTGAATTGAAGTAGACGTGAAAATAATCCTGCCTTACTCCAGGTTTTGTGGTTAAAAGAACACGAACGGCTTCACAAAAGTTTTCAATCTTTTCAACAGGAGTGCTGTATTCAAAGTTTAACTTCGTTGA
>CAWUIU010000368.1:0-3764 GCA_963922285.1 uncultured Oligoflexia bacterium
GGACGGTTATTGCCGTAACTCACGACAGATACTTCTTAGATAACGTTGCTGGTTGGATTCTTGAACTTGATAGAGGAGAAGGGATTCCATTTCAAGGAAACTATACTGATTGGTTAGATACTAAGGCGAAGAGACTAGCTCAAGAGGAAAAACAAGAATCGAAAAAGCAAAAAGCAATGAAGGAAGAACTAGAGTGGATTCGTTCTAGTCCGAAGGCAAGACAAGCGAAGTCAAAAGCTAGAATCAAGAACTATGAAGAGAGAGCAAAAGAGTCTCGTGAAAAAAGAAATGAAACAAATGATTTATTCATTCCACCGGGACCAAGACTTGGAAATAAAGTAATTGAAGTTAATGAAGTATCAAAGGCATTCGATGATAAACTTCTTTATGAAGACCTAAACTTCAAGCTTCCTCCTGGGGGAGTTGTTGGTATTATTGGACCTAACGGTGCTGGTAAGACAACTCTATTTAAAATGATAACAGGTCAAGAAGAGCCTACTTCTGGAACATTTGATGTTGGTGATACTGTAAAACTTGCTTATGTTGATCAAGGACGTGAACTCGATGCGAATAAAACTATATATGAAGTCGTTTCAGGTGGTCATGAGTTTATTAAATTAGGCGAAAATGAAGTTAATTCAAGAGCATACATCGCTAAATTTAACTTTTCAGGTGAAGATCAAAAGAAGAAGGTCAGTGAACTTTCTGGTGGGGAAAGAAATAGAGTTCACCTGGCCACAGTTCTTAAAGAAGGTGGAAACGTTCTTCTTCTGGATGAGCCAACAAATGATCTTGATGTAAATACTCTTCAGGCTCTCGAAAAAGCACTTGTTGATTATGCTGGTTGTGCCGTTATTATTTCCCACGACCGATTCTTCTTGGATAGACTTGCTACACATATCTTAGCCTTTGAAGGTGAGGGTAATGTTGTGTGGTTCGAAGGTAATTTTGCTGAATACGAAGAAGATAAGAAGAGAAGACTTGGTGAAAATGCTATCAATCCTCGTCGCTATACATACAAGAAATTAACAAGAGATTAAATTGTCCTTAGTTTATAAGTTTGGTGGAAGTATCATAAAAGATGCTTCCACTTTTAAATTAATTGCAGATAAAATTCTACAAGTAAACTCATTACGCTTTGTTGTTTTGTCCGCAACATTTAATACTACTAACCGTTTAGAAAGATGTTATTCTCTTTTTTTCGATGATGTCATGAAATCTCGTGAAGAGATGGATGTTCTTGTAAGTGAACACGTAGAACTTTGTCGTGAACTTTCAATAGAAACGAAGGGAATGCGAGAGCTATTTTTTAATGTTTACGATTTAGCAGAAGATCTTGATAAAAAGCAACTCCTTGATGAGTTTTATTCAATAGGCGAAAGAGCATCCTCTTTAATGATGCTTCGTTATTTAAGAAAAATTAAACCTCACTTTGCTTATCTCGATATTCGCAAATATCTTATTACTGATGATAACTTTACAAATGCTGAGCCACTTATGTGGGAGTCTCGCCAAAGACTTCAGTCGCTAGAGCAAGATAAGATATATATAACTCAAGGGTTTATCGGTTCAACTAGAGATGGGAAAACGACAACGTTAGGGCGAGAGGGTTCCGACTATACAGGGGCTATCATCTCTTGGGCGATAGACGCTACAGAATTTGTCATATGGAAAGATGTAAATGGTGTATATTCAATTGATCCTAAGCTAAGTGCTAATGCTCAGGTGTTAGCTGAATTAAGCTATGATGCATGTAAGCTTATTACAAAAAATGGTGCAAAAATTCTTTTTGAGAGGACAATGGAGCCACTTGAAAATAAAAAGATACCGTTAGTTGTTCGATCAATTTTTGAGTCCACAGGAGGCACTAGAATAACAAATGATGAGAATTCTTTTTTTAATCTGTCTACTCGAAATGGACTAGTTTTTATAAATGTGGATAGTAACTTCCTAAAGCTTAACTATGAAAATATAAGAGAGAAAATAGTCTCGCTTGAAAATAATAAAGTTGTTGAAGAAGGCGTCGGACATATCGCATTCTTGCCTAGTGATATTGAGCTGAGTCAGAATATTCTTCATGATTTTTTATATAAGTTATCTCAAAAATAGGACAATCTTTTTCTGCTCCAATTACACGTATGATTTCCGAAATCTCTTTGTCTTTCATAAAAATGACATAGTCAATGTTGGAGCATATTAGCTTCATTATTTGATTATAGGATATGCTTGCTCCTGTATCTGAATGTATATTAAAAAGAAGAGCTAGTCTATGGAGTGTATCCTTCGCATTGTTCGCATGTATTGTCGACATAAAACCATCGTGGCCTGTGTTCATAGCTAAAACCATCGATACTATTTCTTCAGCACGTATTTCACCTAGAAGTATCCTTTCTGGCGACATTCTAAGCGCATACTTGCAATAGTCTTTCATGGACTTGTTTTGTTCTTTCTGACTAAGTAGTCTTGAGTGAAGCTTGTCGTCTAGATATATTTCTTTAGTATCCTCTATGCAGACGATATGTTCATGTGAAGGAATTTCAGAAACGAGAGAGTTTAGAAATGTTGTTTTTCCTGAACCAGTACTTCCTGCAACAATAATATTTCTTTTGTCATTGATGAGCTTCTTTATTTTAGATTTAAGATTATTATCTTGAATAAAGTCTTCTAGACCGAAATTATTTGCTCCTAGTTTACGTAGAAATATTTGATGGTACTTTGAGACACTTGCTGAACGATGAATTAACGAACAACGATACTCAGCTTTATTTATTATTATTTGAAAAGAAACGAAAGGATTTGTGTAATTCCACTTTTGCTTTTCTTTGTAGGCAAGTAGCTCCAAGGATTTGTTATAGTCTTCATTTAAAATTGTGTTATTTTGATATTTCTCTTTGTAATTGTGAAAGAATAAATATGCATAATTCGGATCTTTTAGCATTACTTCATTAGCTGATAGATTCAAATAGACATTTAAATATTCCTGGTGATAAATATTATTAAACCAACCTTTTAGTTCATCGAGAGCGAGTATAGTATCTTTTTCGAGTGAATTTTCATAACATAACTCATCGATAATTGTTTCATATGAAATGTCAGATGTTTTTTTCATGTATTCCGAAAATTTTAATACAAATTGTTCTTTAATATATTGTAGAATGTCATTATGTTTCATGATTGTTCCTTGATTTGTAATACTGCGATGATCTTTTTGTAAGTTGAAGATTTAGATTTAGACACGAACAAATTACCTAAGATTGGAATTTGTGAAAGATATGGCATTGAGTTACTTCTATGATCATCAGTTTTAAGATCAATTTCAAATATTTGTAATGACTCGTTCAAGTTAACAGCGACTGAAGACTTTTGACGACTACCATTTATCGATAAATTCTGTGCACCTGTAACTTGGATTGGCCTTGTTAGCTCCGTTGTGTATGAAACATTAGCTTTATTACCAAGTCGAAATGGAGTTAGTCTTAACTTTAAACCGGCAAACTTCCATGTCGTGTTTGAACCATTGATACTTGATGTGACAAAGGGGATTTCTGAGCCAATCTTTATAACAAGTTCTTCATTGTATCTCATTAAGGCTCTTGGAGTTGAAAGAGTCGATACATTGTACTTTGTTGAGTTAAGATTAATCAGTTTTTCTCTAAAGGAAGAGAACTTTCCTTTTACTAAGTCAGCAATCGATAGATTGAATTCACTTAGTCCAAAGTCTATTTCTCTTCCATCAAGTCTTTCTATTTGAAAGATTCTCATTT
>CAWUIU010000369.1:0-3761 GCA_963922285.1 uncultured Oligoflexia bacterium
TCGCAATACATTCATCACCAGTTTGAGTTTGATATACTGCTGTTGGTGAAACTTCGATAAAATAAATCCTTGTGACATCCCAAGTATTAAAGAATCCACCAACTTCACCATCAAAGTTGAATGGGTGAAAGCTAATGCTACTATTCTTGTTAATATTGTATTTTAGGTATGTGTCTTCAGAGTCTAGGTCGAGGCCAAAAGTCGTGCCGCCTGAGCTCCCATCATTAGTTTGTAGCTCAAGATCAAACTCCATTTCGAAAGCTTGATACTTGTGAGTCGCTCCAACTTCAAATTTAGATGTTTCGTTATCCGCTCTATTTTCTTCAGGAATGGTTTCAAAACCTAGGAGTAGTCCAGTATTTTCACTAAAATTATATTTTAGTGAAAGGTCGAGTTCTACTGTATCTCCAACTTCAGTCTTTCTTGAGTCTGAGTAGAGATATTCATAGTAATCAAAGTAATCAACAAAGAATTTTTCGATTGGTTCTTGTGACTGGTCTTTAGCAAATGACGAAAGAGGAACAAGTGATAATGTCGCTAGTGCAAGAATAGAATTCTTTGCTAATGATCGTTTCAAGACGGACTCCTAATAGTTATAACTCAACTTTATGTTGATTGCTTATTTCACTCCAGTTATTACTGGTAAACATGTAAAAAGTACACTTCAAAGTAGCTGTAATCATTACTACTTGATCGTTTTAGCAATAGTAAAGCTTGAAAGTGTAAGAAGATTTAAAGTTCTAAGTTTTTGCTAAAAATGGTAAATAAAATATATAAAAACAGAATATATTGGAGGGAGTCATGAAGACGTTAAGTATCTGTATATTGGTATGCCTTTTTGCATCAAATGTAATAGCGCAGTCAAGAGTTGAAATACGTAATTTATTAAGACAAATTGAAGGAGAGCTTCGCTACACTGATGCTTCAGAGAGAGAGCTACGTCAGGTTACACAAAATCTAAGAAGATCACTGAGAATTTTAGAAACAGGTAATGGAGGGGGAACTCCTCCTACAAACGGTGAATGCGTTGAGTTTGCCTATGAGAAATATTATATTTCTCTCAGTTCTGCTGCGGCAATGGACAAGGCAAATCAAGCTTGTCGTCAGATTAGAGATTTAGCCGTTGCAAAAACAATCTATGAATATGCCTATATTAGCTATAGCAGTAAGAATGCTATGGACTTAGCTGCTAATTTAGCGACAACGAGAAATATAGGAAAAGATGAGATCGTACGTTTTGCGGCCTCGAAGTATTATATTTCTTTAAGTGGTGCTAATTCAGCGAAACTTGCTGGGCAAAATTCTATGAATGTTTCGAGAAGATCTCT
This sequence comes from uncultured Oligoflexia bacterium, assembly GCA_963922285.1. Classification (GTDB taxonomy): domain Bacteria; phylum Bdellovibrionota; class Bacteriovoracia; order Bacteriovoracales; family Bacteriovoracaceae; genus Halobacteriovorax_A. The sequence continues at coordinate 1,329 of CAWUIU010000369.1, forward strand.
TCCATGTTTACAGAGAAATTATGAAGCATATTATCGTTCATATTCAGCAAGTCAGGCGATGGATAGAGCCTTTAGTAATTGTCGAAACTAAAGTACTAATTTTAAACCCAATACAATTATCAGGAGTCCTAAAATATCAAAGAGGACTCCTGCTTTTATAAGATCTTTTATTTCAATACGTCCTGTCGAAAAAACGAGAGCATTCGGTGGTGTGGAGATCGGTAGCATAAAGCCAAAGCTTGCTCCAAAAGTAGCGCACAGTGTATAGAACATAAATGTTTCTGTCGTTGTTGTACTCGCCATACTTGAAATAAGTGGCAGAATAAGTGCTGCAGAAGCTGTATTACTCCCCAATTCAGAAAGAATTATTGCAAAGAAAGTAATTGTTATTCCTAGAATAAGAATAGATGAAGTATCTTTAAAGAGTATCTCGGAGATGTCTTTAGCGACACCAGTTTGATCCATAATACTTCCAAGAGTAAGACCTCCAGCAAAGAGAAAGATAATCCCCCAATCGATTTTTTTTTGCACTTCACTCCACTTTAAGAGTGATTCTTTATTTGAAATGGAGTAAATGAAAAGTGGGACTGTCCCAAAAAGTCCTGCCTGTGCAAGGCTTAGTTTAGGGATACCTACAACTGAAAATATTTTTGGAAAAATCCATAGTATTACAGTGAAGAGAAAAGTAGAGAGTGTAATTTTCTCTTCTACGCTTAGCTTTCCTAGGGCCTTATATGAGAGCTTAAATGTTTCATTATTTATTTCAACTTTCTCCTCTGGAAATAAAAAATTGAGGATTAACAATAAGAGAACCAACATAATTAGAGAGACAGGCAAAGAGATGCTCATCCACTGAAGAAATGAAAGGCTCATACCATTTTTCTCAAAGAGATTAAGTGCAAGCATATTAGGTGGCGATCCAACTGGTGTGACTAGACCTCCGATACTTGCTCCATAGGCACAAGTGATGAGAAGCTTTTTTAGTCCATTTGCACTTATGGCAATTTCTTTTTGGTTTGCTAGTCCAATCAGGATGGGAATAAGAATCGCACATGATGCAGTATTTGAAATCCACATACTAAGGGCCCAGCTTAGTAGGGCAACACTGATAAGAAGATGCAAGCTTGTTCTTGAGAAGTTTTTATTCTTTAAAATAAAGAGAGAGATTCGTTTATCAAGGCCTGATTTTGAAAAGGCGATTGATAAAAAGAAACAGCTAATAAAGAGGTAGAGTATTGGATGAGCAAATGATCCTAGTAGGTTCTTAAATGAGGCAATACCTAAAAAAGATCCAAGCAAAGGAATTAATAAAGATGTATAGGCTAAAGATATCAGCTCAGTTAACCAAAGGATTAGAGTTGAGAGAAGTAGGCCATAAACAGCAGTGTTTTGGTCAATAAACAACGGAAGTATGACTTGAGGAGCTGCGTAGATAGCAATTATCGTTAGTAATTTCTTCATTTTAAAATTGTAACGATTTAAGAATGCAATTACAATTTTCTATTTAGGAGTGTCGTTTGACTCAGAGCTTTCTGTTTCAATAAGACTTCCAAATGCATCATATGTTAGTTTATGCATGACACGATCGCTCAAATCAACTTGATGTGATTCAATGTAGATTTTTCCATCGATAGTTTTACAAAACTTACCGTCATCTTCCAATTTACATTCGCCGACAAATTTCGCGCTCTTCTGCTCCGGGCTTTGATATGGGATATTTATCGATGTGTTAATTTTATTAATAGCAGCGTCACAAATACTGTTATTTGTAGGAATTGCAAAACCGTTGTCTGTATAATTTATCGTACAATCTGCAATAGTCTTTCCTTCTTCTTTTTTGATAACTCTTTCTAGCGCCTTGTTAGCATTATATTTAAACTCTAAGAGACCATCTTGAGGTGTAATTGATCTAATCAAGTAGTCTCCACTTTTCCAATGTGCGACACCAAAGAAGTAGCCGTCATCTGTCAAGCCAGTCTTTTTGTTATAGCATCGCCAAAAGCTTTGCTGTTTACTTGGTTGTCTTGAATCTTCGTCTCGTACAAGCTTTGATCCTTTCGGACAAGTTTTAGCGAGATTCTCGAGATGAACATCAGCAAAGAGGGGATTTGAAAGTAGTGCTAGTAATATTAGTTTCATACTTGTCTTGTCGGATAACCCTTCAGAATTCTTTAGTTTCTTTATTTATTACAAGTACTTAGGAAGAGTATTAAAAAAATATGATCATAATTTCATAAGTTTCCACAATATATCCAAATTGAATTTGTAAAACTAACAAAAATTAGGGACATTATTTTCAAGTTCAACGAGCTCTCTTTTTTATCGCACGAAGAAAGGTCAAGAATTCCTGCCTTTGGTCTTCTGGCAAAGAAGTCAGTAAAAAATATGGTTATCGAGTGAATAATCATGAACTAGGACTAGAGAGACTATTTG
>CAWUIU010000370.1:0-3760 GCA_963922285.1 uncultured Oligoflexia bacterium
AACTAAGTTCGCTTACTCCTTGATTAAAATTACCTGCACAATTTGCATATGCCTGTAAACCTACTAACAAAGAACTTGTAACTAACACCATTTTGAACATAAAAATCTCCTTTTTTTCATTCTAAGAGCAAGAAATATTTTAAGATACGGGGAGAATTTTACTGCTCATATTTGATCACTAAGATCATGAATTAACAATGATATCATACATCTACATGTAAACACTTGTGTTTCTTTTTTACTGGCTTTTTATTTGATGAGTGTTACAATAACGCGAACTCATTAGTCACAATATAAGGAGTTTTCCTATGAAACTTACCCTGAATAAGGAAAAGAAAGAAATCGACATTCCTGGAGACACACCTGCTCTTTGGGCCATTAGAGAAAAGCTTGGCGACGAAGCTATTAAGTTTGGTTGCGGTAAAGGTCTATGTGGAGCATGTACAATTCTTGTAGATGGAGAACCAACAAGGTCATGCATCACTTTACTAGACGAATTAGAAAATACTGAAGTCATGACAGTTGCAGGTCTAGCAAATGGTGATGAAGAACTTACAAAGTTACAAAATAATTGGATTAAAGAAAACGTTGCTCAATGTGGTTACTGTCAGCCTGGCCAAATTTTAAAGGCCTATGCACTTTTAAAACAAAATCCGAATCCTAATGATGAAGACATTAAAGACTATATGGATAATCTATGTCGTTGTGGAACATACCCACGAATGATCACAGCAATTAAGAAAACTGCTAGCGAGAAAGCGTAAGGAGACCACATGGATACAAATAATAAAGACAATAAAAAAATTCAAAATGTATCAAGACGTAGCTTTCTAAAGATCGCCGGTGGTGCATCAGCAGGTGCTACATTCGCCATCTCTCTAAACTCATGTGCAATTAATGATGCTATGGCGAGTTCAAGTAAGAATGAATTTACAAATGCATGGGTTCATATTCCAAGCCAAGGAAATATTGCTTTTACATGTCCGCGAAGTGAAATGGGTCAAGGTGCTTCAACGGGACTAGCTGCAATTCTTTGTGAAGCGATGGATTATCCACTTGATAAACTCGATGTAAAGAATGCTCCGGCAGATAAGACCTTTAACCATAAAGAATATCAACTACAGACAACTGGAGGGAGTACGTCTATTTCGACAGAGTGGGAAGGGCTCTTAGAAGTTGGTGCAAGCATTAAAGCAACCTTGATTGCAACCGCAGCAAAGAAGTGGAATGTTTCAGAGGGAAGCTTAAAAGCAAAAGATGGTTTCATCACCGATGGCAAGAAATCAATTTCTTACCAAGAACTATCAGGCCTTGCCGCTAAAGGTAGCTTAAAGTCTGGAGAGCACAAATTAGACTTTAAAAACTCAAAGTACATCGGTAAGAATCTTGGACGAGTTGATAATAAGAATAAAGTGACTGGTCAGGAAATGTACGGAATCGATAGTGGAAAACCTTGGGTCAAGGACGCCTTAGCGGCTATCCTCATTCCGTTTCCGGAGTTTGGTTCAACTCCTATCTCTTGTAACGAGCAAACTCTTCTAAAAATGCCAGGTATAAAGCATGTTCTAAAGATCTCAACGGGCTTTGCCATTGTTGCGGATAAGTACTATCAAGCCAAAGCAGCTAAAGAAGCTTTTTCTGGAAAGTGGAAAAAGCCAGCAAAACTCTTCAGTACTAGCGAGTACAAGAAAGAATGCCAAGCACTTACAAAGAACTTCGGCGGTGAAGAAATACTAGATGAAGGCAGCGCTTATAATAAATTAGAGAATGAAATTGAAGTTGAATACTCTGTTCCATACTTAGCTCACGCAACTTTAGAACCTCAAAATGCAACAGTGTGGGTAAAAGATAAAAGCGCTGAGGTTTGGCTCTCCACACAGAGTCCAGGTGCAGCTCCTCAAGTTGTTTCGGAAATCACAGGTATTGCCAGAGATAAGGTTAATGTGGAAAGTGCTAGTTTAGGTGGAGGCTTTGGCCGTCGTGGAGAACTTGACGCTCTAAGAAATGCCACTGAAGTCAGTCTGCAAATAAAGAAGCCAGTTAAGCTCATCTATGAAAGAGAAGACGATATGAAGTATGGATACTACCGTCCATTTGTCCAATCGCGATTAAAAGCTTCTTTTGATAAAGATGCTAAAGATATCTACTGGAAACAATCATTTGCCACTCAGTCCATTGCAGAAGAAGTTCTACCAAAAATGATGCCAGTTATTACTCCCGCTTGGATGGGAAATAGTGTCCCAAAGAGAATTGCAAAATTTGCACTTGTTTTTGCTGATGGAATGACGGTTAAGGAAGGAATTCTTGCTCCATATAACCTAAAAGGAGCACAGGTAAATTGGCAAAAAACTCAATCTCCTGTCACTACTCTCTTTTGGCGATCAGTTGGTCATACACAGAATGCTTTCTTCGTTGAAAGTTTTATTGATGAGATCGCGGACAAAGCAGGAATTGATCCAATGGAGTTTCGTCTTTCGAGACTTGAAAAAGGATCGAGAAAGTACAATGTCTTAAATAAAGTAAAAGAAATGTCAGGATGGTCAAAAAAGAGTGGCAAGAATATGGGCGTAGCCTTTCACTTTAGTTTCAAATCATATGCTGCGGCCGTTATCGAAGTCGATACAAATGACGGATTAAAGGTGAAGAATGTATGGACGGCAATTGATTGCGGAATGCCAATGAATCCAGATGGTGTTCATGCACAAATGATGAGTTCAACAATCTTTGGTCTAACGGCTGCCATGTTTGGAAAAATCGAAATTGAAAACGGACAAGTAGTCGAAGGTAACTTTGACGGTTACCCTCTCCTTACCATGGCCCAAACACCAAATATCGAAACGGCGATAATTGAAAGTACAGAAAAGCCAACAGGCGCAGGTGAACCAGGTGTTCCAATTATTGCCCCTGCTCTTTGTAATGCAATTTACCGCGCTTCTAAAAAGAGAATCAGACACCTTCCAGTATCTGATCATATGGATATTTCATAAAGAATACATCATTGTAGGACTACTAACTTTAAACAATCATTTTCGTTATGAGTCCTACAAAAGTACTCGCTAAAGTTACAGTTATAACAATGACTTTGCTTAATTTAATTGTTAGACCTTGCTCTATATTATCAATCTTAGATCCAAGAACGACAATATTATTATCAAGCCTATGGATATCAGCTTTAAATTCTGAACGTAATGCCCCTATTTCATTCCTAAGTTCTGACTTAAACTCTAGGCGAAGGGCACCGATCTCTTCTTTCAACTCCGAGCGAACTGCACCGATCTCTTCTTTCAACTCCGAGCGAACTGCACCAATCTCTTCCTTAAGCTCCGATCTTGTTGCTAAAAGGCCAATATTTAAGTCATCTTTAGTCGCAAAATTTTGATTCATAAGCTTCATCCAAATTTTGACAGCACTACTTGCCTGTCCTTTTGAAAACCCATTCTTTTCGAGTTCTTCTACGTACACTATAGCATTAATCATAATTACCTCCTAATAATAAGATGGCTTATGCAAGCTCCCATGTATGATTAAAGACATTAACCACCTGTAACTACTAAGCTGCGAATTTCTTATTTGCAAAAAGTTAAATAATGAGCGAAGTTATTCCGATTTGTATCCTTTTACTTTTTTATGAAATGAATCGCTCTCAAGTTTATGATTTAACGCATGTTCTCGAAGACAATAAGATCTTAAGACTTATCAGCTCAAGGTCTCTCAATCGTCAGTTATTCAGTCGCTGGGAGGCGATTCTAAAAGAACAGTA
>CAWUIU010000371.1:0-3747 GCA_963922285.1 uncultured Oligoflexia bacterium
CAAGATTCAAGCCACCAAGAGACTCCGACATACCACTAAAAAAATAGCCAATCTCATCTAAATAATTTAAAAAATATGCCATCATTGATTTAATTTGATGAGGCCTAAAATAAATAAACACATTTCGACAAAATATTAAGTCGTACTTCTGATTCGGATGACTTTTATGGAAGTCCAACAGATTTAAGACACCAAATGATGTTTTAGCTGTAATCGACTTCTTCGCTTTGACATAATCAGAGATATCTCCTTTCCCTCTCGCCCAATTATCACCAAGATAATTCATTGGAACTGACTTGATTTCACGTCGATGATAAACACCATTCTCAGCGACTTTAACGGACTCAGGGTCAATATCTGTTCCCAAAATTTCAAAATCTATTTTGGGATCTATCTTAGGCAAGTAGAACGACAAGAACATCGAAAGTGAATATACTTCTTGTCCTCTTGAGCAAGCAGCACACCAGACTCTTATTTTACTACGACCAGACGCTTTGACATTAGCAACAATATCTGCAAGATTGTTTTTGATAAACTCGAAATGAGTAAACTCTCTGAAAAAGAAGGTATGATGTGTTGTCAAAAGAGAAACTAAAACACCTGATTCTTTCGAGAGATTTTTTTCAAGGTAAGAAAGATACTCATCAGGATCCTGCATACCAAGCTCCATCATTCTTTTCTTTACTCTTGTTTGTACCATCAATGCTTGTTTTTCTTCTAAAACATTTCCTGATATTTTGTGAACAATTTCAGATACCGTCTTAATAAGACGATCATATGCGTCTTTCTGTTTTAATGCTGCAGTCATCGCTTTACCTTTGGTTCTCTATAGTTAAATATTAAGCTGCTATTTTACCAGTATTTACAATTTTACGATCTTTTAGATCGAGAACTTTTGCTACATCCAAAAGAACTGTTAAGGAGTTTTCTTTTCTGTAAACACCTTGAATATACTCAGCGTTGACCTGAGTTTCAATTTCAGGGACTTCATTTACTTCTTCATCTGTAAACGCCAGCACCTTATTAATTGAATCAACAACAATTCCAAGATTCATTCCATTTATATCGACAATGATAACAGACTCCTCAGCATTATTTTCTTTGGGCTTGATTTTTAACTTTGTTCTTAAATCAACAACTGAAATTACCTGTCCACGTAAATTCATAATCCCTAAAAAATGAGATGGAGCTTTTGGAATTGGAGTCGTCTCAGGAACTGAGATTACTTCCCTAACAGAAAGTAATGGGATTGCATAATCCTCAGCACCTAAAGTAAATTCTAAAAAACGGTGTACACTACCACCAGCTTGTTCATTCATTTTAAATTCTTCTACACTCATTACGCTGCCCTCGCTATGCTGCTAGAAAAAGAGTTTTTATTCTTTTTTAAGTTACTCTTAAATAATTCATTTAGATCGAGAATAAATGCTGGTCGTCCATCTCCAAGAATAGAACTTCCCATAAACCCTTTCGAGTTTCTAATTTCTTCTCCAAGTGTTTTAATAACAACTTGTTGTTGATGTTCAATATCATCGACAAGTACTGCAAAATTAAAATCTGCATTATTGATGATAATTGCAATTTTATCAGTTGAATCACCATCATCAGTTTTTCGTCCGAGAGTCTTACCAACATTAAAGAGAGGTAGTACATCACCTCTTAAATTTAGACATTCTCCAAACCCAGTAATTGTATTAATCATATCAGTAGATGGTTTTAGAGATTCATGTACTTGAGTTAATGGAATAATATATTTTTCAGAACCTATTCTAACGATCATCCCATCAATAATTGCCATTGTTAATGGTAATGAAATTTTAAAAACACTTCCTTTTCCCATTTCAGTAGTGACCTTAATTGTCCCAGACATACCTTCAATATTTGTTTTTACAACATCCATTCCAACACCACGGCCAGAAACTTCTGTTACCTGTTCTTTTGTTGAAAACCCTGGGTGAAAAATGTATTGAATTATATCTTCATCAGAAATATTTACATCAGGACGAATTAGTTTTTTCTCAATAGCCTTCTTTCTAATAACATCTGCTGGTATTCCTCCTCCATCATCAGTAATTTCAATAACGAGATTGTTACCTTCATGAAGTGCTGCAATTTGAACATTACCAACCTCATTCTTTCCCGCCTGAACTCTTCCTTCAGTTGACTCTAGACCATGATCGACAGCATTCCTTACAATATGTACAAGTGGATCTGAGAGGTGCTCTAGTACAGTCTTGTCTATTTCTGTTTCTTCGCCAACAAGACTAAGCTTTACTTTTTTATTAAGAGTCTTCGATGTATCTCTTACAATCCTATTCATTTTTTGTAGTGTTGCCTTCAGAGGAACCATTCTAAGTGACATCGAAATTTCTTGAATTTCTTTTGATAACTTCCCTAGATGTCCTATTGATTTATTTGAAAGCTCATCTTGTATATTAACAAATCTTCTTTGGTCAAGAACCGTTTGTAGAATGACAAGTTCTCCAACAACGTTATTTAATTTCTCAACTCTTGAAAGAGCAACTCTTATACTTTCATCTTCTGATCGTTTTTTAGTAGGATTATTTTTTTGCGCTGCTTGCGTAGGAGCAGGAGTTCTCTTTGGTTGAGCTGCTTCTGCCTTATTAATCGGAGTTACATTTGACTCGGTTTGAGCAACAATATCATCCCCTTTCTTTATAGTAAGCCCAGCATTTTCTTCAACGGCAGGAGCTACTTTTAATTCAAGCTCCTTTAATTGACCATCATCTGCAAGCCCAAGTTCTCTAAGAGACTCAAGAGCTGCAGCAGATATTGTCTCTTCTTCTGCAGGCGTACTTTCAATAGTAGTAATAATCTCTTCTTCCAATACTGTAGCGGGCTGTTCTTCTTCAAATTCACTAAAGGCATCAGCAGGAGGAACAGCTGAAAAAGACTCTTCGACAATCGGTTCCTCAATAGAGTCTGTATTAAGAATCGACTCTTGAGTATCCTCTACTTCAGATTCAGTAACTTCTCCATTTATTGCTGATAATATTCTTGCAATAATTTCCTGACTATCAAATGTAGCATCAAGATCATCTTTTAAAGTATTAATCATATGTGTAATATGATCATTACATTCAAGTAGAATTGTAACAATTGAATCATTTACAGAAAGCTCACCGGTTTTTAACTTTAAAATTAGGTTTTCCATTTCATGGGTAAACTCCGCAACTTCGCCGAAACCAACAGCTCTTGATGTCCCTTTTAAATTGTGAGCAAGTCTGAATATCTGATCTAAGAGTTCCGTACTTTCCTTATCATTTTCTAACGCTAGAAATGATTGCTCAGTATCTTCGAGAAGCTGTAATGACTCCTCTAGAAAATCTTCCTTAAGCTCTCTTTCAAAATCTTCCATTTTCAAGTTTCCTTATTTTCAATTACGTTCCTACGTCAATTTCTTATCGACAAAATGGCTGTAAATATTACAGAAAGTAAGGTTAAATTTTAAAACTTGTCATTCTTTAACCAAAGTTAAGAGTTTCTATGAATCGAAACAAATAAAAACAATACTTTAGAGTATAGGAATCCATCCTTAGACACTCAACAAATACTAAAATTATAATTTTATCGATTAAAACTTAATTTATTGGCAGATTATCAAGTTCGTAGAAAATGAATAATAAGTGATCACATTTGTAAATATTATAAAATGGGCCAGAATCCATTCTTTTATACAATAAAATATAACTAACTAACTAACTAACTAACTAACTAACTAACTAA
>CAWUIU010000372.1:0-3723 GCA_963922285.1 uncultured Oligoflexia bacterium
TCATAACCAAAAGTATTTCTGACATAAACGCCATTCTTTTGTTCAACATGACAGTTATCATTTTTCTTGTAAGCTCTTGATCGTGTTAAATCGACTCGCTTAATCTCTTTAAAGTATTCATAAATGCTATAGTTTAAAAATTCTGTTCCGTTATCGACATTACATGAAACCATCTCGTAGGGGAGTCGACGATCTATAAAATCAAGAGCTGATAATGTTTCTCCCGATGTTTTGCCCCACATGGCATAGTTGTCAGTCCATCCGCTAAAAACATCTGTTACCGTCAATGACCAAATGAACTTTCCCGAAAGTATTCCTCCACAATGTGCGACAGTATCAATTTCAACGTAGCCAGGTCTGTCTATTTTTTGTGAGAATGGCTTTAGAGGAATGATATGTTTCAGTTGAGGTTTTCTACCAAAACTAGTCCCTGTATTGTTATAACGTCTAAATTGGGCCTTATATTGTCTTAAATAACGATCAATAGTAGCTGAGCTCATCGATAGTAATTCTTTCTTAACTGATTTTGTGAAATTTGGTGCCTGATAAAATTCTAGCCAAATCGGAAAAGCTGCTTGCATCTTCTTTGAACAAATATGATCCATAATGTGCCAGAGTTTTCTCAAATGAAATATTGATTCTTTTGAATAGAGGCGTGTGCGACCAGAGTTTTTCTTTCCTTCTTTGTGTCCTTTTGCAAGGATTCTGATGGCGTATTTTCGATTAAATCCAGCCGTTGCACAAAGCTCATCAAGTATCTTCGTTTTTTGAGCTTTGTCAGAATTGTAATATCTTTCGCGTACGGCCTTTAAGTATTCAATTTTCACTGCTAACGTCATAGTTGAACCCCTGAATCAGATAATTTGGGTAACATAGTTGTGATTTTCACTTTTTGCAAAAATGATCGATTTGGTGAATTTCGGTTACTATTTTGGTTTGAACATTTTAAAGCGGTTAATAACCATAAAAGCTTTAAAAAAGAGGGTTTAGATAACATCATGTTTTCTTCCTTGGTTAAGTGTTGATTCTCAACATTCAGAAGAGGTGGTTTCAGTTACCTTTTTAATGAGTCATAACGGCGGCAATTATTTTACCCCATATAATATTAGTTATATGGGGTAAAGCCATGTATTTCAGTCTAGATAGGCATCCATGTTCTGACTATACCAAAATAGCATACAAATAGCATAGTCTTTTTTATCTTTAATAATCCAGTAAGCTCCAAATTCATAGTAAACTTTCCATTTTTAAAGCCTTTTTCTCTAAGTGATCTTCACCAATATCAGCGTAAATTTGTGTCGCTTGTTGTGAGCTATAGCCTAACATTTTTTGAAGTCCAAATAGATCTCCAATTTTTTCCATCCAAAGTCTTGCGAATGTATGGCGCATTTTATGTGACGTCATTTTAGGAAATCCTACAGCTGAAAACATATCACTCATATACTTGATCATGTTACTTGGATTGTAGCAAAAAGCTTGTTGAATTTCTGGTGTATTTCCTCGCCTTGTTATGACGTTATACATATTTGAGTTAATCCCAGATTCACGTCTTCTTTTTGGTACAAATATGAAGTCATTATCATGCTTATTTTCACATAACGGTTTTAAGACGTTTAAGAGTTCATCTTTAACAGGTATCTTACGTATAGATTTCTGTGATTTTGGTGTACTTAGAAGAAGCGCTTTTTCAACTTCAGGCTCTCCATGATCAATTCTCGGGTAATATGCCTCAAGTTTCTTATCTATAATAATCTTATTCTTCTTAAAATCGACAGACTTTACACGCAAGGCACATGCTTCAGATATTCGTAAACCGGCCATAGTTAAAATTAAAGTAAATGGGAAATACTGATGACCTTCAATTCTTTTGAATTATTCACGAGCCTCATCTAACGATAAACTTTTGTCATTTACATTTGTGAGATCACGATTATCCTTAAGTTTACTTACTTGGATCATCGGGTTTGTCACAATATAACCTGTCTTCATAGCATACCTAAAAGCACTATCTAAAACTTTTATAACATAATTAACTGTGTTTACGCTGGCGCCTTTTCTAAGCATACCGTTCACATGTTTTTTCAAAAGAAGGTAATCTATTTCACCAATTTTCTTATAAGAAAGTCTTGATTTTAAGACCCAAGTATCAATTCTATTTTTGTAATTAGTGTATGTATTATGAGTTTTTTCATTTAAAAGATATGTTAAATATTCTTCTTTAAGAAAACTCTCCAGTGTTGCTGATTTACGACCTTGTATTTGTTGTATATTTGTACCGCCACTCGAAAGCATTTCTAGCTCATATGCCTTAGCATCAGCTCTTTTCTTAAAAGTTTTATAAAACATTTGCCCATCTACATAAACTTGAGCTTTGTAAGAGGCGCTTTTCATTTTATAAATTGCCATACAATCTCCTATGCTATTATTGCTTACAAAGTTCAAGCCATCTTAAAACATCTACTTTGCTGTATCTGACACAGCCGCTAAGTTTTATGTAAGGCATGGACTTAGTTTTTCTCCATCTTTCAATCGTCTTGTAATGGACTTTGAGAAGGTTTGCAACTTCTTTTATATTTAAAATTTCATCATTAACATTTATTTTTTTCATAATTATGATTCCTTTATATAAAACTTTTCATTTATTATGAAGGCCTAAAATTCTAACAAGGCCTTACATAGGTGTTACTAATAATTTTTAATAGGGTGATCATTGCCAAAAAGATTAGGCAACATCTCCCCTAGTTCAAATTTAGTTTTTTAATTAAATACTCTCCGAGATTTAATTTTGTTCCGTTCTTCTGGTTATATTCTTCAAGGCTTCTTTCTACTTTTTCCATCTCTGACAAAGAATTATCTTTAAGCTTTTCGATATCTTTTTTACTTAGCTTATCAATTGCAAATAGAGCTATGTCTTTAAAAGTAATCTCTCCACCATAATTTTTATTATTAGCCTCCACAAGCAACTCCTGAACCTTCTTAAGCAATTCGTATTCCTTACTTAGATCCACAAAGAACTTACTCTGATCTTTATTTAGTACATATTCCTCTTTATATCCTAATGGCTTTCTTCCTCTTTTCTTATTCTTCTTAATTTTATTTTCCATATTCTTCTCCATTTATTTCTCCCCTATTATTTTTATTCCCGACCTTCGCCCATAATTTATAATCGTATAATCACTGTTATTAGCTATTGTTGACCACTCCATCTCCGCTCGTGGTGAGGGGGTGGTCAATAATCGCGTTCGATAACTAGTTGATTAGATTTATAAATTTCTCCATGGGCGAAGGTCGGTGTTTAATCATGTTTAAGTAGTTTTTAACCGTTTATTTCGGTAACCTTTTTATCTGAGTCAATGCGCAATGACTTTGGAATTTAAGACTCAATACCTACAGGCCATCAGAAGACGATATTTTAACTCAACTAAGAAAGGAAAATCTCAAATCTTAGATGAGCTTTGCAAAATCACAGGATACTCTTGACGCCATATCAAAGGGTAATGCTCTCCCCCTTGTTTCAAAGAATATTAAAACTGATCTAAGAAAGAAATATGAGTCACTAAATCCAATAGAACTTAAGGAGAAATTAGACAATAAGATTAAAGAATTCAGGAGCAGACTTGCGCTGCTAAAAGAAGAACGTGGAGATCACTTAAGAAACTTTGATTGGACAAGCTTCCTAACTGGAAGATTGTCCAATCAATCTATTTGACGAAAACATTTTTG
>CAWUIU010000373.1:0-3722 GCA_963922285.1 uncultured Oligoflexia bacterium
GTAGCAAAACAGATGCTTACAAAGTGTTCGAAAAGATGTTAAAGACTGGACATCCCCCTGAGGGATGGGAAGATCTTTTAAACGCAGCCAAGGACGAATTGCTCTCAACATAAGCAAACCGCTTGTTTTTCCATAAGAAAGTAGTCTGGATCTTATTACCGATTATTTTATATGGATACAGCGGACATACGGTCACTAATCTAGTTTACTGGAAAGAAGCCGTATCTCCCAATTTCTTTGCTTTTTGAGAAGTGGTAATAAGTCATTTTAGGTTTGAGGTCTTCATCAGGCTCTTGGTTATCAAAAACGATTACTTGTCTGTCGTTGAATGACTCACAAAGGTCTGTATAAAAAGCATAGATCATGTCTTTTTGGAGCTGCACTTCATCATCTTTCTCATCATCATCACCCGGCCTATATGTGGTAAGTGGTGAGTCTAAAATTAGAAATTGAGGATGACGACCATAGCTTGATAAGTATTGCATTAAGCCTAAGGAAAAAGCGGCATAAGAAATAGCTCTGTATCCTTTCCCAAAATGAGATCTAGGCTTACCTCCAATAATCAAATCTCTTGTTTTATGATCAAATGTAACTTTGCTGAAGCCCGGAAACGACCAACGTTCCAAAATGCTGCTAATGCATTTGCACAGTTGTGACAATTCAAAGCTGAAATCCGGTATTTCATACTTCTCTGTTTTATTTTCTAGTTGAACTCGAAGCTCACCGATTTCTGTTATTAAGCTATCTCTGGCTTGAACTTTTGCTCGTTCCTTCAAAAACTCATTTTTCTTATTATTTAGGAGCTTAATAGCAACATTATAATCCTTGAGTTTCGCTGAAACAGTTCCTTCGATAACGCTCGTAACTTCAGCCATTTCTTGAGTTTTTGTGGAAATCAAGCTGCTCAATTCTTGATATTCTTTCCTTAAATCATCGATTGAATCGACAAGCCCCTGAACTTGAATCTTATTCTTCGAGATTTCAGCTTGAGTGCTTTTCATCAAAAGCTTCAAGTCTTCTTTGTCTTTTTCCTTCTCAAATTCTTGACCGCAGGTTGGGCAATTAGCCAATTCATATAGGTCTATGTAAGAGGCGGCTTCAACACCAGCCTCCAATCTTTCTAGATCGGATGAATACTTTTCAATTAAAAGGCCAAATCTATTTTGAAGAAGCAAGTTTTCTCTTTCCTGCTCCCTTAATGAAGAGAGTTCATTTGCAATATCTCGTCTTTTAGAATCAAACTCTCTACTAGCATCAACCAATGCCGTTAATTCATCTTGAGCACTTGCTAATGAGGTTTCCAGTTGGTTTAACTCGTTATCGAGCCTTTCTGAGCTTGCTTTAACCTTTTCATGATCAGCAAATTTCTTAGCAACAAACTCTTCGAGAGCTTTAGCTCGAGATTCTATAGCGCCTTCTGAATCCTGCTGCTGTTTAAGTTCCTTAACAATTGAATCGTCTGCGCCTGTGAGCAGCGTTTTTAGAAGTGAGCGTTCTTGAGTTTGTTCTCTCTGACCTTCTCCCAGAGGAGATGACTCAGTAATAATTCTGCCTTCATCTACAAGAAACAACCTCTTTAAAACTCTCAGAGTTAATGAAGAAGTTTTTAGGCTTTCAACACCGTTAACTAATACTTTGTCATTCAGATCAAGTTTATCCAAAAAGTACGCTGATAGATTACTTTTCCCTTTGTGACTGGGGCTTAGAACTAACGACTCTGATTCGTTTCGATCAACATCCAGCTCTATTAACGTAATTTTTGGATTGTTTGCTGAGATCTCTCTCTTTAGAACAAAACTTTCGTATAACCCGTATTCAATTTCTATTTCAACAGTTGTATAGCCATTGGCCTCAGCAATACTTTTAGGTGGCTCTTCGCTGCCAAAAATGTACTGGAAGCACTTTATGACATATGATTTTCCTGTATCAGAAGCACCGGCAACAACGTTGAGTCCCTTTTTGAAGGTAAGCTCTGCTTTCGGTTTTCCCTTTCCTGAAACCGTAATCCTTACAATATTCATTGTTTGAGAACTCCATTTCTAAGCTGCGATAATGGTGTGTTTTTTATTATCTTGGAATTAGCGGACAACCAACTAAGTCTTTCCCATATCTTGATAAAGTAGTTAGAAGTCAGGCAACTAACAAAGCTATTAGTATTCTCGTTTGCACTAAAAAATTTTCCATTTTCTGCATAGTGGACATCAACCAGTCCTTTCTTTATGAAGAAAAGAAGAGAATCAGGCAGTAACTCTCTGCGTTGGGCAATTTCGGCTAAGTGATTTGGCACTGCGGGATGGAGGTTTTTTGGACCATTAAATTCTCTTGAGTACAGGAGAGCGTAGTCGAGGATCACTAGCTCATCAATACCAAAAAGTTCTTCTTCCATACTTGATAAAATTAAAGCGGCTCTGGTTGCTAATTCGACGTTGCTGTTAAAAATTTGAGGGGCTTTAAACTTTACTTTTTCCACTTCAAAGTTCCTTTATTCACCAGTTGGTGACACGCTCCTTTTTTATCTCGCACACTCATATATAGATGTAAAGGATGCGAGCTAAATGAAACCTGTGTCATATGACTAGATACCGCTAAGTATTTGTCCCAACCATTTTTATGAACCATTAGAGCCAAACTAGATATTGCCTCATAGCAATCCTCTAGTAAGTTTTCGTAAGTCTCAGGCGGCATAGAATCTCGCGAGAACTTCTCCAAACTTTCTGCTGAGTAGAAGTTCTTTCTTGCACTTTTTAATTCTGCTAAAAACTCTGGAAAACGGTCCAGATCATCAACCGAACATATCTGACTCTCTACAGACTCAATTGCTCGTAACAACTCTTCTATATACTTCAATTCATGATTTTGAATTTCCAACGGAGGAGCCGAAGGTGCAGGTCTATCAAACTCTAATGCGCCGAATCTTCTTAGGTAATAAGGAGTATGTTCTTTGTGCAACTCAATTAATTTCAATTGGGGGATTTGATCAAATATTGTGTAATCGACCTCTTGTTCTATAAACTTTCTGAATTCACCATTGAGTTGCACACTTTCTTTCGCAGTGATTTTATTCTTACACTTTTTATCCCAGCCGGAGAGTAATTCCGTTTTCAGTTTTTGAGAGTCTTTAAGTGCATTGAGACTAACACCGTTTAGTCCACTCTTTGCTACGAAATAATATTTAACAGGCATTGAAAAATGCCCCTTAAAAGAGTGATAACAGAGCTTACCAATTTCCAACAACACATCAGATAAGTTCAATGGTGAACCATAATATTTGCACTGGAAATTTTCCCAATTACCATCTGGAGTGTAGGCAATAATGTCACGCCCCATATCGCCAGCTCCACCTACGCGGTTGACTCGTAGGTATTGTGTTTTCCAATACGTAGCCAGCTCACAGGTAAAATCCTCCCAATCATCTTCGTCCATTTGCTGTAACCGCTTTAAAGGAGGTATTATTTCTCCCGTCAGTGCCGTAACAGCGGATAAAGGGGTCCTATCAGAGCTAGGGAGCGGAATTTCACTTTCAAGTTCCATCTAATTCAAAAAGTCCTTTGATGTATAAAGTCTGAAAAATCAAATTTTAATCAGGATATCTTCTTTGCCAATTTTAATCCAACACATTGATGGCCGACGGTTGGAGCCGCATTTACGACTTGTAATCCCCCATTTTAAACAGCATCATTTAGTAAAATTGACGCAGAACCCAGTAATTTTCTGGGGTGATT
>CAWUIU010000374.1:0-3722 GCA_963922285.1 uncultured Oligoflexia bacterium
TTCTTTTACCAAAACTAAAAGAAGTTACGGCACTATTTAAAAAAGAATTTCCTAATAAGAAAGTTATCTACTACTCGAAATTTACTCACGTTAATTACTTAAGAGAAATCCAGGATGATAATATTGATGTTCTTGGTATTGACTGGCGCCACAATCTTGCAGAAGTGATTAATGAGTTCTCAACCGATTACTATATTCAAGGGAATCTTGAACCAGCATATCTTGGTCTTCCATGGGAGACTCTTGAGCAGAAATGGGCACATCTCTATCAAAGCCTAACTGATGCCAATTGTGATCTAAATAAATGGATCTGTGGGCTTGGTCACGGGTGCCTAAGATGGATTCCTCAAGACAATGTAAAAAATAGTGTTGCCTACATTCAAGAGAATTTTAAAATATAACTCCTAAATGACACTTGTACAACTAATGACAAATTTCCCAGGGCCTTATCCTAGGTACAATTACTACCCAAGGACTTCCCAGTGGCAAAGTGATATCTCGGTGAAGTCATGGCATGAAAATATAAAATCGTACCATGGAGAGGAAATTGACCTCTATATTCATTTACCTTTTTGTCAGAGTCTGTGTAGTTTTTGCGGCTGTAATACAAAAAAATTGAATTCAGATACAAGTATATCTGAATATCTCGATGCCCTTGAAAGTGAAATTTCAACATATGATCTCGAAAAGTTTAAACTAGAGAATATATACATTGGTGGCGGAACACCAAACGCCCTTAGTAAAAATGATTTTGAACGCCTATTCTCACTATTTAGTCTTAAGGATGTAAAACAACTTCATTGTGAATTTGACCTACGCTACTTTAATGAGAAAAGATTTGATTATCTTTTATCGAGGGGCCTCACACACCTTTCTTTTGGCCTACAAGACGATAATGAAAGAACATTAAAAGCAATCGGACGGCCAACTGATCTCAATAAAGTAATTACAGTTCTTAAAACTATAAAAAAGAAGTCATCTATTAATGTAAATATAGATCTTCTCTACGGTCTTCCTCATCAAAAAAAAGAAAGCTTGATTGTTAAAGAGATTCTTGAAAAAGATCTTATAAACTCTGCATCACTCTATCCATTCGCGATTGTCCCTTGGTTTCAAGACTTCTATCCACTATGGCACAAAGCTAGGCCAAGCAATGAAGAAAAATTTGAAACTCTTGCCTCTCGTATCGAATTATTCGAAAACTATGGATATAAGCATATTGGCTATGGTCATATCTATCACTCAGAACATGAAGTCAACAAAGCTTATCAAGAGGGAACTCTACAAAGAACAGTCATGGGTTTTACCACCAAGAAAAACAAAGCTCTTATTGGTATAGGTGTAAGTGCGATAAGTGAAACTGGTGAATATCTAAAACAAAATAGTAAAAACTATAGCGAATATCTCTATGACCCAAAAAAGTTTGATAAAGGTCATAAAAAAACAAACAATGACTTACTCTCTTCAAAAATCATTGATCAAATAACGTTACAATCATCATTTCAAAAACTTCCAGAAAGCTCGCAAATAAGTACTGAGCTCTTCACTAGTAAAGGCGATCAGTATATATTAAATGATCACGGCCGTTTTATTCTCCCCTTCATAACGCAACAGTTACTCTCGGGTATTAAATAATATTCATTACTAGCTTACTCTCCTTGTAAGAAAATGAAAGTCTCATTTTGTTAAGACTCTGTTATCATTATTAGTGATATAACCAGGAAGGTATTTATGAAGAAGATGGATTTACTAAAATCATTCGCAGCAATAACAATTGCAGCACCACTATTAGCAACAACACACCCTTACATTGTCACTGGCCATGACATGGTCCAATCAAGTAACAAGTCACTTTCGACATTTAAAGTTCTTGAAACTCATAAGGACAGTGTCATTGCAAGAGTTGAAGATTCTGATAAAGCAGGACTTTCTCATATTGCACATGAAGAAAATCACAGATGTGGTGGTTACTTCGCTTTTGAAACACTTAAAGAAGCTCAGCAATTTGTGAAGGACTTTGCTATTAATGGAGCAAAAGTAAATAAAACAATTTTCGCTGACTACTCACTTAATCAATCTGAATTAGTCGAGAGAACAATCGCTCAAGCAGATGAACTATCGATTAGAAATACTATCCTAAAACTTTCGAGTTACCACAATCGCTATTACAAGAGTGATACTGGTGTTCAGTCTCAAGCTTGGCTTAAGTCACATTGGGAAAGTTTAACAAACCACAGAAATGATATTAAAGTAGAATATTTTGATCATACGAGATATCCACAAAAGTCTGTTGTAGCAACAATCAAGGGTAAGTCTGATGACATTATCGTTGTTGGTGGTCACGCTGACTCAATCGCAGGTTGGTGGAACCAAGCTGGAAGCAAAGCACCTGGTGCTGATGATAATGCTTCTGGAACAGCAACTGTAACAGAAACTCTTAGAGTTCTTGCAGCAAGTGGTTATCAACCAGAAAAAACAATTAAGTTCATGGCGTATGCTGCTGAAGAAGTAGGTTTATTAGGATCTAAGGATATTGCCCAAACTTTTAAAAGACAAAATAAGAGCGTTGTTGGTGTCCTTCAATTAGACATGACAAACTTCAATGGATCAAATGAAGATATTTCAATTATTACTGATTACACTTCTGAAGCTCAAAACACATTTTTAACGAAGTTAATTGATACTTACCTTGGTAATTTATCTTGGGGTTACAGTTCTTGTGGATATGGTTGTTCAGATCATGCATCATGGCACTCTCAAGGTTACCCAGCTTCAATCCCATTTGAAGCGCATAAGAACGATATGAATGGTCACATTCATACAGCAAGAGATACGATTGAAAGATCAGGTGGAGATGCTGAACACGCTCTTAAATTTGCTAAACTTGCTCTTGCTTACGTTATTGAATTAGATAAGTAGATCTAAGCTACTTTATCATAAACTAAGGGACTCCATTGTGAGTCCCTTTTAATTTTAAATTATATAAAATTCTAAATTTAAATATGTTTTTTCACTTAATTAAATTCAATCTGTAGTGGACAATGATCACTACCAAGAACCTCAGTTAAATGTGAACAACTCTTTACGCCACTTGAAAACTTCTCCGTTGCAAAGAAATAATCAATACGCCAACCAATATTTCTCTCTCTGCAATTATTTCGATATGTCCACCAAGTATAGTGACCATTTTCATCTGGCGTAAACTTTCTAAAAAGATCAGTAAAGCCACCCTCTTCAAACTTCGTCATCCACTCTCTCTCTAAAGGTAGAAAGCCAGTAGTCTTCGTATTGGTCTTTGGATTAGCGAGATCAATGGGGTGATGGGCCGTATTGTAGTCCCCCGTAATCACGATCTCTTTCTTCTTTTCCTTATGTAGCTTATGAGCAAGTTTTTCTACTTCCTCACAAAATTCCATCTTGAATGGAACCCTGGCATGGTCTCTTTGCCCATTTGGGAAATAACAATTGAATAAAACAAAGTCTTCGAATTCTGTGATAATTGTTCGCCCCTCATTATCAAATTTTTCAATGCCAATACCAATGATATTCTCGTGAAAAAGATCTTCTCTGACCCAAGTTGATACGCCTGAGTAACCCTTTTTAACGGCTGGCGCGTAGAGTGCTTTATAACCCTCAGGATGCACAAGGGAATCATTTAATTGTTCAGGCAATGCTTTTGTTTCTTGCATACAAAGAATGTCTGGTTGATGTTCTTTAAAGAA
>CAWUIU010000375.1:0-3722 GCA_963922285.1 uncultured Oligoflexia bacterium
TTTTTCTATTTTAGCGTTGCTATTGATTGGTTGTTCAACTGGACACAAACATGATGTAGAAGATAAGCATTACTCGCATAAGAGTCATGATCATCACAAGCATCATCATAAACACCATAAAGGTCATACTCATAAACATGGTAAATCATGTGGTCATAAGGCTATTGAACATGACGATCATGTTGACTATGAGCACGATGGACACCTGCATCATCAAGCTGATGGACACACACATGATTGTGAAGGTTCAAATTCTGAAAAATCAAGTTATTAATAGAATGGGAGAGTGTGTAGCTCTCCTTTTTTTTGGTCAAAATTAGTAGAATTCGCTATAACTAGGTCATGTACCAATTACGTGATTATCAACAAGAAGCTGTCGATAAAACCATTCACTACTTTCAAAGAAAGAGATTGCCAGCAGTAATTGTCTTACCGACAGGAGCAGGAAAGAGTCTTGTGATTGCTGAGATGGCCAAGGTTGCCACTGGCCGTGTTCTTTGTCTAGCGCATGTGAAAGAGCTCGTTGAACAGAATCATGAAAAATATGAAAGCTATGGCCTAAGGGCTGGAATCTTTTCCGCTGGTCTAAATAAGAAAGAAGCTGATGATAAAGTTATTTTTGGTAGTATTCAATCTGTGGCCAGGGCGGAGGATGACTTCTTTAAAGATTTCACACTTCTCGTAATTGATGAATGTCACCGAGTAAGCCTTGAAGCAGACTCTCAATATGCGACAGTTATTCGCAAGCTGCGAAAAGAAAATCCTAATCTGTGTATTTTGGGCCTAACAGCAACTCCATATCGTCTAGGCCTTGGCTGGATTTATAATCACCATTCTGACGGTAGTTTGATGACCAATGAGACGAGGTTTTTCAGACAATGCATTTACGACCTTTCGCTTGAATATATGATCGAGAACGACTATCTCACAAAGCCAATTAAAGTCGATATACCCGTCACTTGTTATGACTTTTCTGAGTTAGTGGATAATCATAAGAAGTATACTTTAAAAGAACTTGAAAACTTACTCAAGAAGCAAAGGAGATTAACTCCTCTTATCATTAAGAATATTGTGGACATTACTGAAACCTATAATAGGCAAGGGGTGATGATTTTTTGTAGTACTGTAAAGCATGCAAAAGAAATTCTAGATTATCTTCCTGCCGGTGATGCACGTATTGTTCTAGGTGATACAGAAGCAAATGAAAGAGATCAGATTATTCAAGAGTTTAAAAGGAGAGAGTTTAAATATCTTGTGAATGTTTCTGTTCTCACGACTGGGTTTGATGCTCCTCATGTTGATGTCATTGCTATTCTTAGACCTACAGAGTCTGTGAGTCTTTACCAACAAATTATTGGGCGTGGACTTCGTCTTGATGAAATGAAAGAGGATTGTCTAATCCTTGATTATTCAGGAGTCGATCATAATATCTATCGTCCTCAAGTTAGAGATCGAAGGCCAAGGCCGGAATCAGTACAAGTAGAAGTAGAGTGTCCTAAATGTGGTTATATGAATCTCTTTTGGGGCATAAAGAATCATGATGGAGAAATTAGAGAGCATTACGGCCGAACCTGTCGAGGTGGGCTTCAAGATGAAATGATGGATATTGAACCATGTGGTTATCGTTTTAGATTTAAAATATGCGATAAATGCTTTCATCAAAATGATATTTCTGCCAGGGAGTGCGAGTCATGTGAACATGAACTCATTGATCCCGACTCAAAGATTAAGCAGGCTAAACTTTCAAAAGACTCTCATGTTCTACAGCCCGAAACGATAACAGTGGAAGAGGGTGTTGATAAGAACTTCAAACCGTATTTAGAAATACGATACTATGATTTTAATGCTGACTTTTTACAGGAGATTCATTATTTGGAGAGTGATGAAGATCTTCGTAAATTTGATGTGAACTTTTTACGTTCTCATCAAAGGATTCCAGAATTAAAGTTAGGGATTCAATCCATCGAAGATGCCATTCGTGAACAAAAGAGCTTTCGCATGCCTGCTTTTGTCATTGGCAGGAAGAAGGCCAAGGAGTGGCAAATTACTGAGAAGATCTTTTATGAAGAATTATCTCATTAATTAAAGAGGCATATATGGCACACCCAGTATCGAGTGTTGGGACAATTGTATACTTTCAATTTTCGAGAGATAAGCTATTTCTTCTTCTTCTCGAGAGTGAAAATTATGGGATTTCTGGAGTCTTGGGTGGGATTTTAAGAAGCTTATTTAATAAAGAAACGCCTATTATATTTAAAAAAGAAGTCTATGCGACAACTTCAATGATCACTTCATTCTCATATTATCTATGTTATACCAATGGTTTTGATATGATTTTTAGTGTTGGAATTTGTATGTCAATATGTTTAATTGTTCGCTTTTTAAGTGTTAAGTATAAAATTAATCTACCTGGTGTAACTAACTAATTTACGACTAATTTATTTAGTACTTTAACTTTGCGAACTCGATAAAGAAGATAAATTCCACCTGTGATAAACATTAAAATACTATAGATAGCACCTGGAAGAAGCATCTCTTGGGATTGAAGTAGTGTAGCGGCTACAAAAATTGCAAGTGTACCGTTTTGTAATCCACATTCAAATACAATTGAAATTCCTTGCTTATCCTCTAGAGAAACTACTTTTGAGACAATAAAAGCAATGAGCATTGTCAGTAGGTTAAGAACAAGAGTTGAAGGACCTATCACTGAGAAAGTCTCAACAAGTGTTTTCCAGTCTTTCGCCATAGCTGCAACGACAATTATTATAAAGAAAACTGTCGCAATCTTTCTTGATACTGGCTCAATTTTGTCGGCAAATTCACTCTTTTTCACTTTTACAATCATGCCAAGTATTACAGGTACTGTTGTAATAAAGAAAATTCCAACGACAGTTTTTAAAACATTAAGTTCAACTGCGGATTCAGCTCCTTGAAAATGAGTAAGCCCAAGGTTAACAACAATAGGTAAAGATATCACTGTTATCACTGAAGTAACAGCAGTCAGGCTAATTGAAAGAGCAGTATCTCCGCCGCCAAGATGTGCCATGAGATTTGATGTAACTCCTCCTGGGCAAGCTGCAATTATAATAATACCAACTGCATAAAGAGGCTCAAGACCAAAGTATGTTGTCCAGATCCAAGCAATGATAAAACCTATAAGTGGCAGGCTAATCATTTGTAAAATAAAGCCAGTTGCAAAGGCTTTTGGGAACTTTAAAACTCTCTTAAAGTCATCAATGACTAAAGAAAGTCCCATAGAGAACATGATAAAAGCTAATATTAATGGCAGTAAAACTTGGATAATTATATTCATAAAATAATTTAAACATAGTTTTTATTGAATTGAATGCTGCGCCGCTTGCGGGAGCATTGGTGATTTTACTGTAAGGTAAGTATATGATTTATAACTATTCAAACTTCAAAATTCATCAAATTCAGGGCTTTATTCAAAGTATGTATCTTGTTGAATACTCAGATAAGTTATTACTTCTCGATAGTGGAACTAGGTTAGATGGTCCAGTCGTAAAGTTATATATTGAAGAGGAGATGGGGCGCTCTTTTACTGATTTAAAGACTGTTGTCGTAACCCATGCACACCCTGATCATTCTGGTGGAGCGAAGTTTTTTAAGCAAAGGGGAGTAAGAGTTTTGGCTCCTTTTGGTATAAATGACTGGTATCGTGGTTTTGGAGGATTTTTCACATATTCAATTGATATTCTTCT
>CAWUIU010000376.1:0-3721 GCA_963922285.1 uncultured Oligoflexia bacterium
TCTAGAAGACGCTATCGAAGGTAAAAGAGATTTTGATACAGTTTTTAGAATTGTAACTTCAAGATCTAAAATTAAATATATTCGTAGTAAGGCGAATGTCATAAGGAATGAATATGGTGAAGTCGTGAAAGTGATGGGTGCCAATTGGGATTACACTAAAGATGTTCAGTATAATAATTTACTTGTCGAAGCTAAGAATAAAGCCGAATCATATGCTCAAGCGAAGTCTGACTTTCTTGCAAATATGTCGCATGAAATAAGAACGCCAATGAATGGAGTTCTTGGAATGCTCGCTCTTTTAAGTGAAACTAAACTTACTACAGAACAAAAAGATATGGTCGAAACTATTAAATCTAGTGGCGATAGCTTGCTGACGATTCTTAATGATATATTAGATTTCTCAAAAATTGAGTCGGGTAAAATGCAGTTAGATATAACGAGTTTTGATGTAGCAAAATGTCTTGAGGAGTCGACACAACTCTTCAGTAATTCTTATGGGACTTCAAATATTAGAACGATCATCGATGAAGACGTACCTGATTTCTTGAAAGGTGATGTCGTCCGAATAAAGCAAGTTTTAGGAAATTTTATTTCAAATGCTGTTAAGTTCTCACCTAAGGAGGAAGAGGTATTTCTAGAGGCCAAGCTTAAGTACAAGACTAAAGATAAGTACTTTGTCCAGTTCTCGGTTACAGACAAGGGGATTGGAATTGCGGAGAAAGACCAACAAAAGTTATTCCAGGCATTCTCTCAGGCAGATACTTCTATAACAAGACGATTTGGCGGAACAGGTTTAGGGCTATCAATTTGTTCAAAACTTACAGATATAATGAACGGAGAAATTTCGCTTAGAAGTGAAGTTGGTAAAGGAACAACCTTTACCGTGGTTTTGCCTTTAGAGTTAGGTGAAAAGTTGTCCAGGTCTTTTAGCAAATTAATAGTCGAGGAAAATGGCTTTTCAATGAAGTACCCACACTCGATATTGGTTGTTGAAGATAATTTTGTGAATCAGAAACTTGCCAAGATGATGTTTAAAAAACTTGGCTACGAGATTGATATTGCTGTTAATGGGCAGGATTCTTTGGATAGCATTGAAAAAAAACAATACACGATTGTCTTTATGGATATGCAAATGCCGGTCATGGATGGAGTGAGCGCAACGAAAGAAATTATTTCAAAATTCGGAAAAAGTGCACCACCAATTGTTGCAATGACAGCGAATGTTCTTAGTGATGATCGTCAAAAATGTCTAAACTCAGGAATGGTCGACTTTTTAACAAAGCCAGTTAAAATTGAGAAGATTCAAGAAGTGATCAAGAGGCATTCCCAATAGTTCTATACCTTGTCATTTAAATTTGGTATAGATTCTCTATGAAATTAATTTCTGTTGTACTGCCAGTATCTTTTTCTGAAGAAGTAGTAACTTTATATACTCAATTAAGAAAAGAAGATGGCCCGCTTGATGGTTTCTGGGAGTTTCCAGGTGGAAAAATCGAGGCTAGTGAGCTCCCGATTGATGCTGCGCGCAGGGAGTTCGTTGAAGAAGTTGGTATTGATCTTAACAAGAGTGACCTAACTTACTTTTCTCAGCACTTTCATTCATATGATGACCGGACACTATTATTCTATATTTTTTATTTCAATTCGGATACTTATCCTGAAATTGATAAAAGACTCACAGGGCAAAAGATCCCTTGGGAAAGTGCTGAAAGTATAGTAAAAAATGCACATGTTCCGGCAGCAAATAAAGAATTCATTTTAGAATTTCTTAGGTTCTATAAAAAGCAAAGAGGCATGATTTGAATTATATATATGAAATGGCAAAACTTTACTTTCTTGCAGTAGGTTATGGTGTCTTTGTGTTTGCTCCAGTTGCAAAAAGTGAGATGACTGGAGGTGGTTTTCAAAAGCTACTTTCTACAGTTTGCGTGGTCTCTATTTTCTTTGTTGTTTTAATTAATGTTTTAAAGGGCTCACCAACACTAAGTTTAGAAAATTCACTCCTGTTTACATCAGCATTTTGTATGCTTGTTCATCGCCAACTACACTCGACGTTTGATAAGAAGAATGTTCCTCTTTGGATAACGTATGCTATTCCTACATTGACAAGTTTCTATAGTGTTTACTTCTTTGAAAATACTCTCATTAACTATCTATTTGTTTTAAGTTCAATCCTGTATTTAGGTGCGATTACTTATGCAATGATCTTGGGACACTGGTATTTAGTTACACCTAAATTGAGTGAAAAACCTTTGAAGATAGCACTTGTTTTTACATGGTTAGTTTTTGTACCAAAGCTTATTTGGAGTGGGTGCTCAGTCTATCAAGCTGGAGATTATCTTGAAGTTGGAACAATGCTTGGTGGTGGCTATGCCTTTAATTGGCTTATCTTTATAATGCGTGGAGTGTGGGGCTATCTCATTATCCTCGTTATGAGTGTCTATGGATGGAAATTAGTTGTGATGAGATCAATTCAAAGCGCTACAGGTATTTTTTATGCAATGACAATATTCGTTTTCATTGGTGAGCTTATATCTGGTTATATCTTTTTTAAATTGGGGTTATATATATGATGGAAGTTACGTTAACTTGCCCCGAGTGTGGGTCTGCAATTTCTGTTCATCCAACCAAGGGAGTTGGTAAAGCGAAGTGTAAAATTTGTGAGATCGAAGTTCCTGTAAAGTTTACAGAGGATCATCATAAGGATGTGCTAAAAGACTGTCCGAGCTGTGAAAGGAAAGATTTTTATAAGCAAAAAGATTTTAATCGTAAGATAGGTGTTATTCTATTTGTTGTTGCAGCGCTTTTTACGTTATATATTGCAACGACAGAGTATGCTCCATACTCAGTTGGCCCATTTATTATTCTCTATGTTTTTGATTTTATACTCTTTAGAAAGTTAAAGCCGATTTGTATTTGCTATAAGTGCCAGACAATTTTCAGAAATGTTAAGAATGTCGATGAAATTCATGATTTTAACCATGAGATGAATGATCGAATTATTTACTCTGATCATGATTTTGAGGGAGAAAATCTTGATCACCACTAGTCGTAGGAAATTCTAATGAAGTTAGGTTTTGGTTGTTATCGAATTAGTAATAAATCAACTGAGCATAGAGAGGCTCTAGAGTATGCCCTTGATAATGGAATGGATTTTCTTGATACTTCTGCGAATTATACGAATGGTGAAAGTGAGAAGCTGATTGGAGAAGTTTTAAAGGATAGATCTAACCGACCATTTATCATGTCAAAAGTTGGCTATATTCAAGGGGCTAATCTAGAAGTTGTAAACCAGTTAAATCAAATAGGTATGGCCAAGGAGGGGATCGTTAAGGTTAGCGATGACTTATGGCATTCAATCCATCCTGACTTTATTCGTAATCAAGTAGAACTTTCTTTGGAGAGATTAGGTGTTGAGACTATTGATGCTTATCTCTTACACAATCCTGAATACTATTTCTATGAAGAAAAAACTTCTCAAGAAGATTATTATAAAAGAATTAAACTTGCTATTAGTGAGCTAGAGGCACTCGTTACTGAAAATAAAATCTCTTCGTATGGAATAAGTTCAAATAATTTTGTTTTGTCTCTTGATGATCCAAAGGTGACAAATTTAGAGAAGGTAATTGAAGTTGTAAATGAGGTTGGGAGTTTAAAGAATTTTCAATGGATTCAGTTTCCTTTTAATCTTGTTGAAATTGGAGCTCTTGAAAAACATTAT
>CAWUIU010000377.1:0-3704 GCA_963922285.1 uncultured Oligoflexia bacterium
ATGAAGAAGTAAAACCATTAACAATAGCGAGAGAAATACAAATAGCACTTACAAAGATCGCAATATAGAAACTATTTTTTATCAAAGTTACAAACTCTTCATTAAAGTAGACATATCCTTCATAGATAAATATTTGTTTTAAACAATAGTATAGTGGAAAAACAAATCCTATGAAAATGGGAATAAAGCAAAAGAAAAAAGCCAATAGATGCTTTAGTGTATTCAACTCTTTTAACTCAATCATTTGGACACGAGATGTGGTATTAGCAAAAGCCTTTTTCCGTCTTCCCCAGCTTTCTAGAGCAATTCCTAAAAAAGTAAATATTAACAACATTAGAGATAGATTTACTGAAGTTGGAAGAGAATAAAGGCCGAACCATGAACGATAGATCCCTGTTGTAAAAGTATCAACTGCAAAGTGATCCACAACTCCATAGTCATTTAATGCCTCCATGAAAACAAGACCTAATCCTGCAGCATAAAAAGGACGAATTCCTTTTAACGTGATTTTCCAAAAAGTTTGCAAAGGAGATCGGCCTAACATTTGAGAGGCTTCTTCTAAACATATATTACGCATAGAAAAACCAGACAAGCATGACATATACACATATGGGTATAACGAAATACCTAAAACAAAGGATGCCCAAAAAATTGTTCGAATAGACATCGTAAACTGTAAAGTATCAATTAAAAAATATCCCAACAAATACCCAGGGCAAGCAAATGGAAGTAGCAATGCTACTTTTAAAATGGACTGAAACTTTAATCGATAATTAGTAACGACATATGCCGTACCAACACCCCAAATCGTTGTCCATACTCCCGTTAGAAAAAGTAGCAAAAGGGTATTTAGAATATAGTCAGCAAGAACAGTATCTACGATATGCTTAAAGATATCATTATAGACAAAAGCCCCGCGCGTTGGCAGGGCTATCATTGGTAAAATTAAAAGTGTACTAAAAAGTAGTGCTAGTGCCTTCACCAGGCTATATAACTCCTATCGCCACTTAGCGATGTCCATCAACTTAATCGCTTCTGGAGTATTTTCACCAATCTTGGATAGTGATAAAGTATCAAACTTCTTATCTTGAAACTTAGCCATTAGACCATTAATTCTCACACCTGATCTTGCTGGAAATTCAAAGTTTGCCTCAGCAAATTGCTTTTGAATTTTTGGTGAGATTAAGTATTTGATCAACTTAACAGCATTCTCTTTGTTCTTAGCATATTTACCAAGACCAATCCCAGAGATATTAATATGAGCCCCTCGATCTGACTGATTAGGGAAAATTAATTCAATATTCTCCATAACTTTGCGATCTTTTTCCTTTTTAGAAGCCCACATTTTTCCAGCGTAATAAGAGTTTACAACAGCGATAGCCCCCTCTCCCTGTGCCATTGCTCTTAACTGATCACGATCACCACCTTGTGGCTTTCTTGCTAAATTCCCTGCAAACTCTTTAAGCCATGTCCCAGTACTTTCTTTACCGTTATTAGCAATCATAGATGCAATAAGAGATTGGTTATAAACATTACTTGAAGATCTGATAAGAATTTTATTTTTATACTTAGGGTTATTTAATTGCTCATATGAAAGGAATTCTGCCGGATTAAACTTTGTCTTATCAACAGCGATAACTCGTGACCTAACACTAACCGCTGTCCATAAACCATTCTTATCTCTCAGATGAGATGGAACTGTCTTTTTAACTTCTTCAATATTTAGTGGCTGAAAAAGATCAAGCTGGGAAGCTTTCCAAAGATTTCCAACATCAACTGTCAAAAGTAAATCTGCTTGGGCCTTCTCTTTTTGAATCTTTAATCTTTCAATTAATTGGGCAGCCTTCTTTATGTAGACAAGATTAATTTTAATTCCGGTTTCATTTTCAAATTGCTTAAGAATTTTTTTATCAACTGGATAATGTCTCGATGTAAACAGGTTTAACTCTCCGCTAGCTGTAGTCGCTAATGAAGTCAAAACAAATAAAATAGTAACGAATTTACTCATAACCTTTTCCTTTCGCACTCTTGCGTATTTGTGAAATCTGACCTATGGTACAGATAAAAGTTTGAACGGTCAAACAAACGTTACCAATGGAGTACAAATATGAGAAAAATCATTATTCTTGCAGCTGCTGCACTAGCTGTATCATGCTCAAGCACACAAACGACTGAAAACACAATGGGCTCTTATAAGGAAGAAGCCAAAGAAATTATCTCTTTAGCAAAGAATAACGGAGATAAGGCTGTTATTCGCAGGAAAGCATTGAACTTAATGGACACGGCTAAAGTTTTAATCACTGAATTTAAAAATAAAAATCCAAAGTGCTCAAACCTATTAGACTTCATGATTAACTCAAGTCAGAAAATGACCACTCTTTCTCTAGAGCAAATTGAGCATGACTTTCATGATGGTGGCGCATTACCTAAAGCACCTGAGATCTGTTTTGAGCCTAAAGAATTACTTGTTCACCCGGCAACTGTTGTTATTCTAACAAATATTAAATTTGATAAAGAAGGAAAAGAGCAGATTGTTGATGAGCTAGAAGAAGTTATCGCTCATGCAGATGGTGTCCATAAATACTAATTTAAAATAAAACAACAATCCAAAAAAAAGAGGGAGCTTTAAGCTCCTTTTTTTATATTAAACTCTAAAGCTCACAATTTTCTAAAAAAACACACAACATTTTAAAGTAGAAAATTTTTATACTAGCAAGGAAGGCAAAGCGAAGAGGCGAGATGTACGACTGTACATCGCAGCCGATGAGACTGTAGCCTGACGCAGCTAGAATGAAAATATTCACTTTAAAATAGAAAAGGGGGCCCTGCAACAAGCCCCCATTCGCCATCCTAGCTATCTTTCTCAGATTATAAAGAAGTACTTCCTACTACCTCTTAATCTGGAAAACTTCTTGTAACATTTGATCAGCAGTTGAAATTGTCTTCGCATTTGCTTGGAAGTTTCTTTGTGCTGTCATTAAATTTACAAATTCATTTGCGATATCTACGTTTGAAAGCTCAAGTGACTTCGAAAGAACTTCACCACGTCCAGCCTCACCAGGCTTACCAAGTGCTGCTTGACCAGACTTTCTCGACTCTTTAAATAAGTTCTTACCTACTTTAAAAAGAGCTTCGTTGTTTTCAAACTTAGCTAGTGCAATTTGAGCTACGTCTCTAGCTTCACCATTGTCATAAACTGCAGTCAGTCTACCTTCATCATTAAATGATAATGATGTAAGAGTTGCAGCAGAAGCACCATCTTGTGTATGTCTTGCTACTGCTGAAGCAGAACCATATTGAGTTGAAGCATCTGTTCCGTCTCCTCCTTCAGTAATTGATTCACCAAAGTTAAATTCGATCTTCTGATCAGCTGCTGCACCTTTATTAAAGTTAAAAGAGTTTGAACCTTCTACTTCATTTTGTAATTGGCCTTTGTCATTGAAAACAAGAGTACCTTGGGCCATCTCTTGCATTACACCAGGTTGTCCACCTTCTGAATCTGCTCCGTCAACCATAGCTCGATATGTCCAGTTATTATTTTCAGTCTTATTATAATAAAGAGTAACTAGTCTTGCTGTTCCGACATTATCGTATACAGTCATTGATTGAGAAAAGTTCGAAGTATCTTCAGGCTTTAATGGGTCAAATTCTTTAACCTCTGCTCTTGAGTCAAGGTTCATCGAAACAGAAACTTTCTTTGTTGC
>CAWUIU010000378.1:0-3700 GCA_963922285.1 uncultured Oligoflexia bacterium
CTTGCTTATCGTCGGTTTTGGAACATCGCTTCCAGAGTTCTTCGTTTCTCAACTTGCAACGCTTCGAGGTGATAGCTCTATCGCACTTGGAAATATTGTTGGCTCCAATATCGCGAATCTCTTTTTGATTCTTGGTATTTCTGGAACAATGACGTCTTTGTTTATCCTAAGATCAGAAATTAAGATTCAGTTTATTTTTCATATCGTTTTAACAGGAATACTCGTCTTCTTTTTAAAACAGGACAAAATTGAGCCTTGGGCCGCTACTGTTTTTGGAGTCTTCTTTCTCGTATATCTTGGTGATACTCTGAGAGTTATGATCAAAAAAAGAGGTCATATTGGTCATCTCGATCAACCTCATGAGGCGGATAAAGTTCATGCTAAGGATTATTTAATACTTATTCTTGGATTTGTTCTTCTTTATTTTGGAGGAGAGCTGCTGGTAAGTAGTGGATCTAAAGTTGCCGTAGCTCTTGGGGTATCAAGTTATGTCGTCTCTGCAGTCTTTGTAGCATTTGGAACATCATTTCCAGAGTTAGTAACAGCTGTTATGGCATGTCGAAAGGGAAAGAACACTGATATCATCACAGGCAATATCATTGGCTCTAATGTTTTCAATGTTGCTTTTGTTTTTGGAAGCTTAAGTTTCTACGATATTCAAATCACATCTGAATTTAAGACTGAAATACCAGTACTTATATTTGCAGCTTTCTATCTTCTTTTCTTAGCGCTTATAAAAAAGAACTTTACTCGCTTTAGTGGAATACTATTCTTATCGATTTATGGATTTGTGATCTACAATTGGATTAGCTAAGAATAGTCACCTTGGCGAAGCTTCTTTTGAGCATCTTTTTTCGCTTGGTCTTGTCGCTTATCATGAAGTTTCTTACCTTTTCCAAGTCCAATCTCAAGCTTGATTTTTGACTTTTTAAAGTAAATCATTGTCGGAACAATTGTTAAACGTTCAGCTTTCATTCGATGCGCCAATTCTTCAATTTCAAGCTTATTGAGCAGAAGTTTTCTCTTTCTAGCTTCTTCATGGTTGAACTGATTACCAAATTCATAATGAGGTATTTTTATATTATGGGCCCAGGCTTCATCATTCTTATCAATTGTGATGTGAGCTTCACTGATAGTGACTTTACCATTTCTAATGCTCTTTACTTCTGTTCCAACAAGCATCAGTCCTGCCTCAAATGTATCGAGGATATTATAGTCGTAGCGAGCTCTTTTATTTTTTGCGATTATTTTAATTCCCATAATACCAACTATTTTAACTTGAGATAGAGCTCTTGTACATTCTCAATAGATAACGCCTCAGCACGTATCGTCTCTGGAAGTTGAAGCTCTTTTAATGCATTTAATACATGCTCGTCATTATAGCCTGATTTTAGTACTTTTTTCATTTGTTTTCTCTTCTGAGAAAAAGCCAGACGAAGAAATGTCTCAAATTCTTTGAAATCACTGAGAGGGACAATCGGATTCTCTCTTCTTTTAAAGCTTAGAACGGCTGAGTCCACTTTTGGAGGTGGAATAAATGCACCTGGAGCAACTTTACACAGAAGACTCGCTTCAAAATAAGTCTGAGTTAGAACCATTAATGAGCCCATGACATTCTTTGTTCTAGCAAAGGCAAAGGCCTTGTCGGCAACTTCTTTTTGAAACATCAGAGTCATGTATTTTATAGCTGGAGTTTGAATGAATTTAATGAGAAGCGGTGTACTGATATTGTAAGGAAGATTTGAGACAAGCCAAAGATTGTCTGAAATTCCTTTCTCTTTAATAAATTGGTCATAATCAAGAGCAAGAGCATCGAGAAAGTTTATATTACCTTTCTCTAGAAGTGGGGTTAAATATTCTTCCATTCTTTCATCTTTCTCAAGAACATGAAAAGGCAAGTTAAGCTCACTTAAACCCTTGGTAAGAATTCCCGGTCCCGGACCAACTTCAATGATATTCTTGGCAACATTTGCAAAATCTTCAGTGATTGATGTTATGACCTTTTGATCTTTTAAAAAGTGTTGACCAAGTTCTTTATCAGCAAATGGGAGACGAGACATTACCTTTTCTCCTTCTTGTTCATGCTCTTTTTGTCGATGAATCGACTTCGAGCATCGATCTTTAACGATTCAGGAAATTTAATGGCATCCTTATTTGTTCTTAATGCATAATTTGCAATCATGGCACCATTATCTGTACAGAACTTTGGAGCAACAAAGTGAACGTTTTTATATTTTTCTTTTAAAGTATTTCTAAGATGGGAATTACATGCAACACCACCACCAACGACAATAGGAAGGTCTTTTCCTGTTTTCTCTTTTGCTTCAATTAGTGCATATTTAAGTTTGAGCTTGAGAGCGCGAACAATCGCATCTTGATAACTAGCAATAACATCAAGTTGATCTGTGCTGAGACTTTCTAAATCACTTACATACAATTCTTGATTCTTTTCTAAGTGATGTCTTAGTGCAGTCTTAAGTCCTGAGTAGCTGAGATTACAATTCTTAGTCTTGGTGAGTGCCACAGGAAAATCTATGGCCTTAGCATTTCCTCTTTTTGCAAGATCATCAATTATGCGTCCAGCAGGATAGCCGAGACCAAGAAGTTTTCCACCTTTATCAAAAGCCTCTCCTGCGGCATCATCAATTGTCGAGCCAAGAACTTCCATTTCAGTTGGACTCGAAACAATTGTATAAAGTGAATGACCACCACTAACGAGTAGACCAAGGTATGGATAGCTAACTTCTTCTGTTATATGGATCGCTTCAAGATGAGCAAAGAGGTGATTGACTGGAATCAGATCCTTTTCATAAATTAAAGAGATCGTCTTCGCTGCATTTAATCCAGTGAGTAGGGGACCTAAGAGTCCTGGAAAGGTTGTCACTCCAATAAGATCAATGTCATTAAGTTTCGTTTCAGATTTTTTTAAGACAGAGTTTAAGAGAGGAGCAAGTTTATCGAGATGATTTCGTGATGCAATTTCAGGAACAACTCCACCCCATTCACTGAGCATCTTTTCTTGTGAAAAAGATTCAAAAGCGAGAATTTCTCTCACTTTCCCGTCCTCATTTCCGCGAATGATGGCAATCGATGTATCATCACAACTTGTTTCAATTCCAAGTACGAGCAACGTAAACCCCTTAATTAATTCAAGAATGGTTTTAACATTAGTTGAGTGGGCAAGCTACTTTTTTCATCTTAGATGATAAAATTGACTCATCAACAGGTCCATAATGTCCTGTTTTTTCAGTCTTTTTGTACCATTCTGGTGATTGTTCGACACTGTGACATGATAGGCAGGCCTTTTTCATCATATCTTGTTTAGTTTGTGCACTAGGGCTGGCTTCACCGATATGAAAAGGATGCTCCGGATGTTGATTGTGGCAATTCATGCATTGAACATTTGAGAAATTGTGACTCACCTCAAATTTTTCATCAATACTTGCCCATTTCTTTGTAAGCTTAAGTCTTTGTACATCATTAAGAGCCCTTATTGACTCAACATTAGAAAATGCTTTTGTAACTTCTGACCAGTACTGATCAGTCTTGGCATCTTTCTTTTTAATCTCGACGATTCCTTTATAGTTAACGAATCCACCCTCTTTTTCAAAGCCTACAGAGTGACATTTGATACAGGCGGGATTATTTCTTTCTCCAGCCTTGATAAGAGTGTAGAAAGAAGTCGCATGAGCTGTTTTTG
>CAWUIU010000379.1:0-3700 GCA_963922285.1 uncultured Oligoflexia bacterium
AAATTATGGTCATGTTGATAAAATTAAAAGCTACAACACTTCTGCGACAAGCCTAAGTTCTTTGTCTTTAAAAGATAATGACTATAAAGATATTCCTAAAGATATTTATCGTTACATACAAAATAGTAGAAATTCAGTAAATATAAATTCAGCGTGGGATCAGTACTGTATTCATCAAAACAAAATAGTTGATATTGTAGACGAAAATAAAGTTACTGGTATCTTTAAAGGCATTTCAAAGCTCGGTGAAGCCATTATTCAGACGGATACAAAAGAACTAAAAATTTCAACAGGTTCTTTATTTCTTAAAAACTAAAGAGATTGCTCAACATTCTTCCGTAAAGTAGAAAGTTCTTTTTTTATAATATTTTCGGCAAGATCAGGAACAATTTCCCAAACAACTCTCTCGACCTCTTTTTCACAGTATTCTTGCACATACTTTTCTACTAGTGGTTTAAGGTCTTTTCTAATTCCCTCAACTATATCATCAGGAATAGCATTCAGTTGGAAGTTTTCTGATTGAGCCTCATCAAGTTTAACTTCAATTTCTTTCTCAGTATCTAAATCAGATCTACGATCGACAACCTCTAGGCTTTCAACGACTTCTTTAGTTGGTTCATCTGGAGCTGCCCAAAAGTCATCTGGACTACCTTCAAGTTCAGAAGCTAGTTCACTCTTGAGTGACTCAAACTCTTCTTCAGATGCGACATCAAAGTCATTGTCGTCAAACTCTGTTTCATCTTCCATTATCACTTCAGACATTTCTGAATCTACATCTGAAATTTCAACAGGTAATTCAATTTCTCTAGTTTCGTCACTTACATCAATATTATCTTCTATAACATCAGGTAAATCAGCTGAAAGCTCTACCGATTCTCGCACAAGAGCTTCTTCACCAATAACGGGAGGGAATTCATCAAAGTGATGTGTTACGTCTTTTTTCGCAAGCTCATCAGGATCAAATCCCCATCCTGCTAACTCCGAATCAAGTTGATCAACCCTTATCTCAGTTGTTTCATCAATATCATCTAGATCTGAAATATCATGTTCGGCAGTTGCATCTAACTGTTCTTCATCTACAGATGGACCATCAACTGTCCACTCTTCTGAATCCAGCTCAATCGCCTCATCATCTTCCGACGGAATAAACTTATTCCCATCATCATTGATTAGTGCAATACATTTATTTATAAATTTTTCAGTTTCAAATGGTTTTACAATTCTATCTCCGTAACCTGCTTTTTGAAAATTAGCTTCATCAACAGAGTCAAAGACACCAAGAAGTGCCATAACAGGAACATTTGGACACTCTGTCTTGATCTTAGCACATAATTCATAACCGTCTTTTGATTCGTCTAGACTAAAATCTAAAAGAATTAAATCGATATCGTTTGATAAGCTCTCCATTAACTCATTTGCAGATAAGCATGAAATTAAATCGAAATCTTGGCCCTTAGATGCAAGGCTAATAACTTTTTGAATTGTCTGGCTATCGTCAGCAACTAGAATCTTATGACTCATATATAAATCTCCGGCTTATATTGTTACGCAAAAATAATAGCTTATCAACAATATTATACAGAGATGGCAATAGCTGACTGATTGTCTTGGTTACCTCGATCATTAGCAATTTGAAATAAGTTTGAAATAATCTTCTTATCGTCATCTTTATTTTGATTAACAATAATTTCGATATCATCTATTGATGTCTGCGAGTATACTCCATCTGTAAGAAATAATACTCTATCGCCTTCTTTTAACTGATATTCTTTAATCGAGACTTCAAACTGTTCATAAAGCCCAAGGGCCTTTAGTGGAAAAGTCACATTATTTAGGGCCTTATTATCGCCACCAAATGGAGAAATAATATCAGGGCTTGATAAAACTGAAATGCGACCATCCCTAACAAGCAACGAAAGACAATTTCCTATTGAGACAATTGACAATACATTCTCTGATATCATCGCAACACAAACACTTACACCACCTCTTTCATTGATTGTATTATCCTTATTCTCCTCCAAGATAGATCGCTGAGCCAAATGTAGAGAATTAACAAGAGCGTTGGTTTCGAGTAAGTAATGTGAAGAATAAAAAAACGGTAAAGTCGAATCTGGATCATTAGTTATCTTTGTAAAGAAAGAATGAATCTTCTCCTTCGCTTTCTCGACGCATTTATCACCAATCAAAGAACCACCAAATCCATCAAATATTGCGAAAAGACTTGAATTAACCTCAACAAGTACATCGTCTTCATTCAAATTTAAATGCGGACCTTGATGTGTCTTTGCAAAATAGCTCTTTAACTCAATCATATTTTTCCTATAGTAATGATTCCAATCTATTCGATGCCTTTTTGTAATACTCATTTGTACGAGGTGCAATTTGCTGAACCTCTTGAAATTTTTGCTTAGCCTCTTCAAACAAACCTAAAGACTCAGAAATAATCGCATCTCTGTAAACTCTTCTTGAACGAACTGTTAAAGTGTCGTTAATATCATCCATTTCACTAATGGCTTCATTTAAAGATGGATCATACTTTAAAACTTCTGAATAGGCTTCGTAGGCTGATTTTAAATCTTCCCCCTCTTTCAAAGATCGCGCTTTTCCAAGAAGTGGATTAACAATACCATTAAGGTTTTCTTTTGAGTCCTTTAGAAGCTGGGCACCTTTTTTAACTAAGTCTTCATCCATTTCTTTAATTCGAAGAAACTTTTCAAGCTCAATTATTGCTTGATACCATTGTTCTTTTAAAACTAGTGTTTCACCTGGCTTCAAAGCATCTATCATTCTCTTTCTTTCAGACTTTCTTTGCGCCTCTTCAAGCTTCTTTTTATTTTCAGCATCAAGCCAAGCATTTAAATCAGCTTCTAAATTAGAGACTTCAAAGTTTCGAGGGTCTTTAATTTTAATTTGTTGGTATAAATTTTGAGCAAGTCCTACATTACGTTCCTCAGTGGCCCTTGTCGCTCTTACAACGAGTTCTTTAACTTCCTTCTTTAATCTTTCTCTTTCAAGTTCTTTTCTTTTTTGTGCATTTAGTTCAGCAATTCGAGCAAGATTAGAATTAATCACCTGTGAAAGCTGTTTTGCCTGAACATAATTTGGATCAATTTTTAGGGCTTTATCAATATTTAGTTTTGCTTCTTCAAACTTACCTTCTTCAGCGTCTTGTTTTGCTAAGACATAAAAAGAATTTCTCTCTTCAATTTGTTCCGGGCTAAGATTTGATATAGCAATAGATTTCTTCCTTACATCTTTGGTACTTCTTTCTTTACTTTGAGCAGTATTAGCCTTTGGCTTAGGTTTACCTGAATCTTCCTCATCGAGTAAAACAAATGCAACTCCAAGGGCAACTACTACATAAATAGCTTTTCGAATAGGAGGTAAGGCCTTAAATTTTCCGACAAGTGAATTATCACTTGGCCCCATTGTCTCACCAGCTTCCTCATCAACTTCTTCATCAGGATCACTAACTTCAACAATCTCTTCAACGACAACTTCTTGATTTTCAGCGACAGGCATCAAAGAAGATTTTTGAATATCAATAAATTCATTTCCAACTCTAACTGTAAAAGTAGTAGAACCAATAATAAATTCATCTTCATTTACAAGCTGTGTAGAGTTAATCCTCTTGCCATTAAGAATCGTTCCATTTGCTGACTGTTTATCTTCAAGAACACAAATAGCTCCCATTCTC
>CAWUIU010000380.1:0-3692 GCA_963922285.1 uncultured Oligoflexia bacterium
AATAATGACATAATCACTTAAGTCCACAAGAGACTTTCTAAGTTTAACACCCTTAGGAGATGTTTTATCGCCCCAAGCGACCTTCACCTCAACTCTTTTCTCTCCAATATAGAAGTCAAAACCCCTTTGAGAAGTTGACTTCTTTTGAACAAGCCCAAAGATACACTTAGCTAACCATTCTCCAAGTTGTACAGGTAGCTTTTTACCATTAAAAAGAATCTTTTCATTCGTAAGAATTTCATAACACTTATTCACCGTTTCAATGGCATCAAAAATCTGTTTATTATCCGGAATATGGAGGAAGAGAATTTTCTTCGCATGGATTCTCTTAAGTTTTCGACCAAATTGGGATTCATACCAATCAAAGAAATGATCGTCCCCAATTAGATCTAAAGAGTCATATATATAACCTTTTTTCAAAAGGGAATCTTCATTAAACCCTTCCATTTTCTTTTCTAAAAAAGACAACGGTGCAAATAACTTACCCTCGATAACAACATAAGTACTATCTTTGAAGTAATCCGTTCTTCCGTGTGTTTCATTATTGAAGTCACGAATGTGACTTTCTAAACTATCCATGTCCATTTAAATGCTCGCTTTTTTTGAAAACTAAACTGACATTTCAGTTAAATGGTCATCAAAGTTTAATACACTATTAGCTAAGCCAATATTTCTCGTTAACTGATACTGACAAAATACTTTGAAGTCATCAATCTTAGATTGATAGTATTTCTTCATATCGCCTTCTGCTGAATCAACTTCCTTAACCGCAGTACAAGCATGCTCAAGAAGAAGCCATGAAACAACAAGGTTCCCACAGTAATTCAAAAAGTCTGTCGCATGAGCAAGAACACCCGCTTCATTCTTTTCCATTGCCATCTTTCCAAATTGAGTAACAATTTTCTCACTAATCTCCATTGATTTTCCAATCATTGAAAGCTCATGAGGAAATCTCTTCGCCTCTTCAGAGTCCATAATATCTTGCATCTTCTTTCCTAAATTAAAGAAAGTTGTTGCCTTATCTTTTAAGATTTTTCGAACGACAAAATCAATTGCTTGAATACCGTTTGTTCCTTCATAGATTGTTGCAATCTTAGCATCTCTTGCAAATTGCTCGATACCATATTCTGTACAGTATCCATATCCACCATGAACCTGAATAGCATCAACTGAAATATTAAATCCCTCATCAGACATATATGACTTACAGATAGGAGTTAAGAATGCAATCGTATCTTCAGCTTCTTTATCCCCAGCCTCTGCCTTATCAAATAAATTACCAGTAAAAATAGCAAGAGCTCTTAAACCTCTCGCTGTTGATCTCATTTTTAAAAGAGTTCTTTTTACATCTGGAAGATTAATTATCTCTGTTCCAAACTGTCCTCTTTCTTTGGCATATTGCTCAGTTAACATATAAGCTAAGTTTGCTTGCGACTCACCTTGAAGCCCGCAAAGAAGCCTGGCCTCATTCATCATAATAAACATGTTGATGATTCCGTGATGTTCTTTACCAATAAGATGGCCATAACATTTTACATCCTGACCAAAAGTTAGCTCACAAGTTGCAGAACCGTGAATCCCCATTTTCTCTTCAATCTTAGTACACTTAACACCATTGTATTCACCGTTAGACCCATCATCATTGATATTGAACCTCGGAACGATAAATAGAGAAAGTCCCTTTGTACCTTCTGGAGAACCTGGTGTTCTTGCAAGAACAAGGTGAATATTATTTTCATAAAGGTCACTTTCACCACTAGAGATAAAAATCTTTACCCCGTTAATTTCATATCTTCCATCATCAGTTGGCTTTGCAGTTGTTTTAGATGCACCAACATCAGATCCAGCACCTGGTTCTGTTAAACACATCGTTCCACCCCAAGTACCATCCATCATTTTTGGAATATAGAGATTTTTTTGTTCCTTCGACCCAACTTTTTCAATTACATTCATCGCACCTTGAGTTAAACCAAAGTACATCGACCAACCAACATTAGCGCCAATAGCAAGAGACTTACATGCAATAGTCAGAGCTTGAGGTGCTGGCATTCCACCAATTGCTTCAGGATAACCCAAAGCATACCAACCCATTTCATAAAAACTCTTATTAAGAGGAACAAAACAATCTGGAACTTTAACATGTCCATCAACAAGCTTTACTCCAACTTCATCTCCAGGGACTCTTGTTGGATAAATTTCGTTAGCAACAAATTTATGAAACTGATCGAGAATATCTCTGAGATCATCTTCACCATATCCTAGATCGTTATTTTCTTGAATCTTACACATCTTAAACAGGTTGAAATAAATGTCCTGTAAGTCTGCTTTGTAAACTGCCATAATCAAATCCTTAAGCTAAATAATTTTAAATTAAATCTCTAATATTATAACTTAGTTTTGAATTTCATGCATGCGCAGACGCAAAAAGGCACAACCAATTAAGTTGTGCCTTTTAGATTTTATTTATATATCTGAGTATTTTAGTTGTTGTAGATATCTTGTTGACCTGCAAAGTAAATAACTTCTGTATCACCTTCTTGAACCTGACCGTTTGATTGATAAGCTCTCTCGTCTTCAACAAGAACTGGGTTTGCTAAGATAGGCTTCGATAGATCGAATAAGTATGTCTTTCCATCTTTAACTGCATAAGCTCTTGAAGAACTTGTTTGCCCACCATAGTAATAACTGCTTGAAGCAAGTTTAAAACTTTCAGCATTGTTTATGATATTCATAAATTGATTAAGAATTGATTGTTTACTTGATCCATACTCATGTTGGATTCGACCGTCTTTATATTCAACTCTTTGATTAACATTTGTTTGATTACAGTCTTGATCAACAGTTGTAAAAACGTCATCCCACCATAGAAAGTCAGAATTACTAACTTCGGTATAACAAGTAACAGTTACAAGATTAAAGACAACACCTGTTGGTTGTTGACCATAATAACCGGAATTATAAAATGTATTTCCAAACTGTGTTGCAACAAATTGTCCTTTTTGCACATAGGACTTAAATTGTGACTCTGTTGTTGCTACTCTTGCGCTTCCTACTTCACTGACAGATGTGCTTGTATTATTAGAGGTGTTGGTAACAACTCCAGTTACAACTTCTTCTCCTTCACCTTCACTTCCACCACAAGAAATAATTGTCATTGAAAGAACAGCTGCCATTAATACTGTTAGTAGATTCTTTCTCGTTTTCATAAATTCACCCCAATTTGGTTTGTACGTTTCATAATTTATATGCAAATACTTATACAAGAAACATGCCAAGATGCATAAAAACAAAAGATATGGAGGCTATTATTGAATTTCAAGGACATAGAGAATTTATATGACAATCGAGTGAACAATACTATTTTCATAATTGAAAAAAGATTAAACACCTGGCTTTTATTTAGTCGAATGTTTAGACAAATTTTTGGTAGTAAGTTAGTATCCCGAATATCTTAACACATTGAAATCAGAAGAGGTCATCACCATGCAATCACTTAAAAGTACAGTAAAAAAGTCACTTCTCATTATCCTTGATGGCTTTGGTATCAATGATAATGACAATAAAAATGCCATTAAAGATGCAAAGACTCCTCATTTAGATGAGTATTTTGCAAATTATCCTTACACAACGATCACTTCTTCAGGAATTCAAGTCGGATTACCTAAGGGTGTTATGGGTAACTCAGAGGTTGG
>CAWUIU010000381.1:0-3689 GCA_963922285.1 uncultured Oligoflexia bacterium
CTTCAGCAGGCTTCTTAGTTAAAACCTTATCAGGAAAGATCTTGATCCAGACGTTACCACCCCTCTTGATCTTTCTTGTCATCGCGATACGCGCAGCTTCAATTTGACGGTTCGTTATATAACCACAAGATGTAGCTTGTATAGCAAATTCTCCAAAAGTGATAGTATTTCCACGATTGGCTTTACCTTTCATTCTACCTTTCTGCTGCTTACGCCATTTTACTTTCTTTGGACTTAACATTTATAACCTCAACAACTATTTTTTATTTATAGATTTCGCCTTTGTATACCCAAACCTTAACACCAATAACACCGTATGTAGTGTGGGCTTCAGCTGTATTGTAATCAATATCAGCTCTTAGAGTATGTAGAGGAACTTTTCTTTCAGTATAACCTTCTGCTCTAGCCATTTCAGCTCCACCAAGTCTCCCGGCAGTTCTTACTTTAATACCTTTAACACCAGCTCTAAATGCTGATTGCATAACTTTTTTCATAGCTCTTCTAAAAGCAACACGTTTTTCAAGCTGACCAGCAATGTTTTCAGCAATTAGTTTAGCTTCAGCATCTGGTCTCTTAACGTCCTGAATATTGAAAACTAATGTACCTTGAGTAAGTTTCATAAGGTCATTTCTGATTTTCTTCATTCCTGAACCTTGCTTACCAATTGCTACACCTGGCTTTGCAGTATAAGCAGTAACTCTTACTTGATCAGATGTTCTCTGAATTTCAACATTTGCTACTGCAGCGTTTTTCATGTTCTTCTCAATATACTTTCTGATAGCGAGGTCTTCATGTAAAATCTGACCGTATTCTCTATCTGATGCATACCAGTTTGAATGCCATGTTTTAATGTATCCTAATCTAAATCCATATGGATGTACTTTTTGTCCCATGCCAACTTCCTATGCTTCGTCTAATTTAACTGTTATGTGACTTGATCTTTTTCTAACTCTAAATGCACGCCCCTGAGCTCTTGGCTGAATTCTTTTGAGCGTAGGCCCTTCGTCAGCAAAGATTGTGTTAATCACAAGATTATCAAGGTCATATTTCTCAGAGTCAGCAGCAATTGCTAATCCACTATTAATAAGCTTAGTTAAAACAAGTGCAATTTCTTTTTTCTCGTTAAATCTAAGAATTCTTAAAGCTTCTGAAGCTTTCTTCTTTCTAATAAG
Organism: uncultured Oligoflexia bacterium; assembly: GCA_963922285.1. Taxonomy (GTDB): domain Bacteria; phylum Bdellovibrionota; class Bacteriovoracia; order Bacteriovoracales; family Bacteriovoracaceae; genus Halobacteriovorax_A. The sequence continues at coordinate 1,173 of CAWUIU010000381.1, forward strand.
ATCACAAACTTGTCTTACCTTTCTAGGAGCAATTCCAACTCTACTATTTTTAACAACAATGGCCATAAAGCCTCTCCTTATATTTAGCTACAAGATTTATCTTTTACCTTTTTTGTCAGCACCGTGACCATAGTAAGTTCTAGTTAATGAAAATTCTCCAAGCTTATGACCGATCATATTGTCAGTAACATAAACTGGAATAAACTTCTTACCATTATGTACGGCAAACGTAAGTCCAATGAACTCAGGAACAATAGTTGATCTTCTAGACCAAGTCTTGATCACTTTGTTACCTTTCTTCGGGTCATCTTGCATCTCAAGAGCCTTCTTCATTAAACTAACATCAACAAATGGTCCTTTTTTTAGTGAACGAGCCATTCTATTCTCCTACAAATTATTTTCTACGTTTTACGATAAATTGATCAGTTCTCTTATTCTTTCTAGTTTTGTATCCCTTAGTTGGAGTTCCCCATGGACTAACAGGATGTCTACCACCAGAAGTTCTACCTTCACCACCACCATGTGGGTGATCGATTGGGTTCATAGCAACACCACGAACAGTTGGTCTAAAACCTAGCTTTCTTTTTCTACCAGCCTTACCAATGTTTCTTTTTTCGTGATCTAAGTTACCAACCTGACCAATAGTAGCTCTACAAACTAGCTCAACTTTTCTTAACTCACCTGACGGCATTCTAAGAAGAGCAAATTTACCTTCTTTCGCCATGATTTGAGCATAAGATCCAGCAGATCTAGCTAGCTGACCACCAGCACCTGGATAAAGCTCAACATTGTGAACTAAAGTACCAACTGGAATATCAACTAATTTTTTAGAGTTACCAACTTTAATATCTGCTTCAGCAGATGCAACGATTGTATCACCAACGTTTAATCCAAGTGGTGCTAAGATGTAGCTCTTTTCACCGTCAGCATATGCAATAAGTGCAATATTACATGTTCTGTTTGGATCATAAGAAATTGCTTGAACCTTTGCAGGAATTTCAAGTTTATTTCTTTTGAAATCGATAATTCTATATCTTCTTTTAACTCCGCCACCTCTGTGTCTTACAGTGATTCTACCGGCGTTGTTTCTACCATTAGTTCTTATCTTCTTAGAAGTAAGCCTTTTTAAAACTTTTGCACCTTTAGTCAGCTCATCGCTATTTGTGACTTGCATTCTTCTTAAGGATGGCGTAGTTGGCTTAAATTTTTTAATACCCATTTTAATCCCCTATACAGTTAATTAAACGCCTTTAAAGAATTCAATCTTTTGTCCTTCAGCAAGCTGAACAAAAGCCTTCTTAAATTTGCTTGTTTTCTTAGTTAATTTACCGGCTCTTTTGATTTTTCCTGCTGTAATGTTTGTTCTAACAGCTACAACTTTTACATCATATAGAGACTCGATAGCGTTCTTAATTTGATTTTTATTTGCTTTCAGATCTACAACAAAAGAGTATCTATTGAAGTTTTCAGTCTCCATAGAAGTCTTTTCTGTAATCAATGGTCTTTTTAAAACTTGTTCCAAATTCATACTACACCAACTTATTTAAAATATTTTCTAAAGCGTTCTTTTCAATTACTAAGTTTTCGAACTTAACAGCTTCGTAAACACTAAAACCTTCAGCAGCAATACCTTTACCCCACTGTAAGTTCTTAGCAGCTCTAAGAGCTAAAGAATCTTTATTCTCAGTAACAACTAGTGCAGGAAGAAGTCCTTTACCATCTAATAAAGAGAACATTTCTTTTGTTTTTCCGCTAGACTCTAAATTTTCAACAACAGTTAACTTACCAGCTTGAAGCTTGTCAGCGATGATAGATTGAATAGCAACCTTCATCATCTTCTTGTTAACTTTTTGAGTGTAGTCTCTTGGAGTTGGACCAAATACAGTACCACCACCAATCATAAGAGGAGATCTTGTAGAACCTTGTCTTGCTCTACCTGTACCCTTTTGCTTAAAAGGCTTACATCCACCACCTCTAACAGCAGATCTATTCTTAGTACTTGCAGTTCCCTGTCTTCTACCAGCTAGTGTTGCTTTAACAATTTGGTGAACTACAGGAACGTTGATTTTTTCAGCAGAAAGATCAACAGTTGTTGATAAGCTTCCAGCATCTTCAAATTTATTATTCAAAACTTTTATATCAGCCATTTCTATTTCTCCGTACTCTTACTTACTTCTTTAGAGCCTTGCTAATTCTAACAAAACCGTTCTTAGATCCAGGAACAGATCCTTTTAATAGTAAGTAACCTTTGTCAGCATTAACTTCAACAATCTTGATGTTTTGAATTGTCTTTCTCTCAGCACCCATGTGACCAGGCATTTTCTTATTCTTCCAAACTTTACCAGGAGTCGCTCTGTTACCAATAGAACCACCTCTTCTGTGGAATTTTGAACCGTGAGTAGCAGGTCCTCCAGCGAAGTTGTGTCTCTTAATAGGCCCAGCAAAACCCTTACCTTTTGAAATACCAGTAACATCTACATAAGAAGCCGGCTCGAAAGCATCTAATGATACAGATTT